>JACQWK010000661.1 GCA_016209525.1 Verrucomicrobiota bacterium | reverse complement strand
GGGGCCGAGGCGGGGTTTGACCGGCCTGCCAGCGTTCCAGGAAGATCATCGGTTTTTGACAACAGGGACAGAGGGGAGCGGGAACCGGCGGGGGTTGGGGCACAGGTTCAGGGGCCAGGGGCAAAAGGCCCTCCGGGATTTGCCAGGTTTGTTTTTGGGCGAGGGAAAGCAGCGGAGCCAGGCGGAGCAAAGCGCGGACGCGGTTGGCGCGGACTTTGGCGGCGGGGTGGAACCAGCCAAAGCAGCGGACGCGGCAGTAGCTCTCTGGCAAAATGTGCTGGAGGAACCGGCGAATCAATTCGTCGGGGGTCAAATCCAGATGAGTCTTGTGGCCGGTTTGACTGGAGCGGAAAGGCCAGCGGACTTGGCCGTTGGGCAGGAGGTTCAAGCGGCGATTGCCGGTGGCGGTTTTGAAGACGTAGCGGGCCAGGTAGCGCAGCGCGTTGACTGCGGAACCGGCGGCCTGGACGTTGATATTCCAGCGCTGGGCGTAAAGCCCCGTGGGGGCCACGCCCCTTTACGGGGTCCAGATTTTTTCCGGGATTTGGTCATGAAGTTCCGGGGCTTGCTTTTTGAGCTTTTCGGCGAAGAGGGTGCGGAAACGCTGCATCGCCGGCTTCAATCGCCGAAGACAGCTTCGCTTGATCGCCGCGGAAAGGTCTGAGCCTGAATGTTGCCCGTCTGGAATTTTCAGCTTTTTGGCTCGGGCTTTGTTTCGGATTTCGAGGTTCCGATTTCGGATTTGGAAAGGGCAGGCAAGATGGCTGCGCTACTTTTTCGTTTGATCGGCGGCGAGATTGGCGAAATGATCCCGCCGTCTTCTATGCCTCACTGCGCGTTGGCCAATCGACTCTTCAGCGATCCAGCCCATAAACCTCGGAGCGCCGGTCTCCGATCCGGCGCGATTCTTCGATCCCCGGGTGTCGCGCCGGGTCGGAGACCGGCGCTCCGGATCAAGGAAGTCAGGGCTCGACAGGAGTCTCGCCCCACCTTGTGGTTCAGGGAAAGCCCCCACGCCAAATTTGGCGCGCATTGGGACCATGAACCTGGTAGGGTTGACCTGCAGGTCAGCCCTACCAGGTTCATGGAGAGAGTTGCCAGACGGTGGTTGCTGCTGCTGGCCGTAGTGTGGTCTTGCTGCCCAGGTCACGCGCAATTTGGCGGCAGACGAGGCGAGACACAGACGCCAATTCCAGGCTTGCCGAAACCGCCACCCTCGCCCGCACTGTCGCCGGAAGAGGCGCTTAAAACTTTTCAGCTTCCCGACGGCTTCCGAATTGAGTTGGCGGCCAGTGACCCGATGGTTCAGGACCCCATCGCAATCGCGTTCGATGAGGACGGACGGCTTTGGGTCGTGGAGATGCGCGGGTTCATGCCAACCATCGACCGCGACGGCGAACTCGATGAAACGGGCCGCATTTCGCTCTTGGAAGACGCGGATCAGGATGGCCGCTTCGAGAAGGCCACGGTCTTTGTGGACAAGCTTGTCTTGCCTCGCGCGGTTGCAGCGTTGAACGGCGGCATTCTGTTTGTTTCGGCTTCGAAGCTGTGGTTTGCCGATGACAAAGACGCCGATGGCAAAGCGGACCGAACCGTGCTCGTCGATCCCAATTACGGAGGCGGCAATCTCGAGCACGCCCCCAACGGCTTGATGCGGGCCTTGGACAACTGGGTTTACAACGCCAAGTCTCAGTATCGCTACCGCCTCGTGGACGGCCTTTGGATCAAACAGCGCACAGAGTTTCGCGGCCAGTGGGGAATCGCGCAGGATAACTACGGCCGGCTCGTGTATAACGTAAACTACAGCCAACTGCTGGGGGATGTCGCGCCGCCGAATTACATGGGGCGCAATTCCCATCACAAGACCGCTGCCGGCCTCAACCTTGCCATCTCAACCAACCAGCAGGTCTTCCCAATCCGCATGAACACGGCCGTGAACCGCGGCTATCGCACCAATATCTTGGATCGAACCGGCCGGCTCCGGGAATTCGCTTCCTCGTGCAGCCCCTTGATTTATCGGGGCGACAACCTCCCGGAGGAGTTCCAAGGCAACGCGTTCGTCTGCGATCCGAGCGCGAATCTGATCAAACGGAATATTGTCTTCAATCAGGGGCTGGCCTTGACATCGAAGTTTGCCTACGAGAACTCCGAGTTTCTCGCTTCGACTGACGAACGATTTCGCCCGGTCAATGTGTTCAACGGCCCGGACGGCGCGCTGTGGATCGTGGATATGTACCGCGGCATCGTGCAACACGGGGCTTTCATGACCAGCTACCTGCGCCGCGAATCGCTGGAACGCGGGCTGGATAAGCCGATCAACCTGGGCCGGATTTACCGGGTCGTCACCCTGGATAAGACGCCCGAGAAGTCGCCGAAATTGTCCCGCGAGAGTGACGCCTGGTTGGTGCAACGTTTGTCTCATCCCAATGGCTGGATTCGCGACGCTGCGCAGCGTCTCTTGGTGGAGCGGCGAGGCCGTTCGGTGGTTCCAGAATTGGTGCAAGTCGCGCTGAACGATCCAAACCATTTGGGCCGCATCCACGCGTTGTGGACTCTGGAGGGGCTTTTTGCAGAGCTGCCGAAACGCGCCGCCAAGGCGAATTCCGAAATCGGAGTCCGCCTCCTCACCTCGGGGGCTACCGATTCGAACCTCGAGGCACGAGCAACGGACTTGGAGGCTCCCCCACTGCTCATGGACGCGGCCAAAGAATTCGTGCTCGAAGCGCCGGGACTCAGCCTGGAGGTCTTCCGCAGCCTTCTGAAAAGCTTGGATGATCCTCATCCCAAAGTGCAAGTCGCTGCGATTCGGGTTCTCGAATCTCTTTGCGGTTCCGTGCCAGAGCGTCAAGGGAGGTTGCTCCACGCGCTCAACGGCCTCGCGAATCGATCGACGCTTGAAGTGCTCTTTCAACTTGTGCTCACGCTCGGCAACCTTCACCACGGCTCGCCCGCGAACGTGGGGCATGCTTCCAGCCTGCCTTTCCAAGACGCATCTTTGCCCCGTGATTCTGGCGGCAGGACGCGGCCCGACGTCTTGGATGTGCTGGCGGAGGCGGCCGCGCGAGCAGCGGAAAACGCCTTGCTACGCGACGCAGTTCTGAGCGGTTTGCAGGATTGGGAACTCCAGTTTCTGCTTAGATTGTTCGCGGATCCAAGGTGGGAGAGACGTCAGGCCGGACGCGACGCTTTGCTGCATTCACTGGCGAGCGCCATTGTGAAAGAGCGCCGGCCGGAGAAAGTGATCGCGCTTCTCGATCTGGCGGCGCACCAGAAGCCGGCGCAAGCCTGGCGGCAGAAGAGTCTGCTCGACGGGATAGCCGCCAACGCCCAAAGCCGGAGCTTTGAACCGATTCCGCTGGCTGCCGCTCCCACAGCATTCGCATCGCTGGTCGGCTCAAACGACTCGAAACGTCGTGAACAAATCGATCGGATCAAGAACCTTTTTGCCTGGCCTGGACACGAGCCCAAGCCGCCCGACTCGAGGCGAACCTCTGGACGTCCTTTGACGCAACGGGAGGAAGTCGCGCTGCACGAAGGGAAAGTCTATTATCAGCAACTGTGCGCGGGTTGCCACGGTTTCAACGGCGAAGGGATCGAACCTGTCGCTCCGCCGCTGGCCAACTCGGAATGGGTCGTCGGGCCGGAGAGCCGGCTCATCCGCATCGTGCTTCAAGGATTGGAAGGGCCGATTCACGTGAATGACAGCCGCTATGAGTCTCCCCTGGTTTTGCCGGAGATGCCGGCCGTGACCGGTGCGGACGACTTTACGATTACCGGGATTCTAAACTACATTCGCCGGGACTGGGGACATGAGGTCGATCCGCTGTCGTTGGGAATGGTGTCCAAAGTCCGGCGAGAAACCGCCAACCGCGAATTGCAATGGACCGAAGAAGAACTCCTCCAAATCAAATGAAATTTTTCTTTGAATCAACCCACCCCTGCGCCCCGCCCAGGAGGGCAACTAATGTCGGCCGAGCTGTGCCTGGCAGAAGGCTTTGGAGACTCGCCACGAAACTCACCATGGCTCTGTTCGGATTCACCACCTTCGCCATGTTCACGCCAGTGACCGGAGCCGAACCGCCTTTGCGCATCTTCATCCGCGCCAGCGCCAAAACCCATGGCCCAGGCCAGCATGATTATCCACGCTTTCTTGAGGAATGGAAGAAGCGGCTCAATGAACGAGGCGCGATTGCCGAGGGCGCTTTGCGCTTTCCGACGGAGGCCGAGTTGGGTAAGTCCGATGTCTTGATCATTTACGCGGCGGACGGGAATAACATCGCCGGCGAAGAGCGCTCTCACCTCGAATCCTTTCTCAAGCGTGGCCGCGGATTGGTCGTGTTGCATGACGGGATTTGTGGCACCAACGCGACCTGGTTCGCGAGCGTCGCGGGCGGCGCCAAACAGCATGGCGAGATGAACTGGAAGGCTGGCTCCCTCAAACTGCATTTCGAAGATGCCTCACACCCCATCGTCAAAGGGATTTCGGATTTCGAGATCGACGACGAATTGTTTTTCCGCCTCCGCATGACTCCGGAAACACGGACGCTGGCGACGACGGTTCGCACCGCAGACGACGTCGTTCCGCAATTGTGGGTCTATGAAAGGCCGTCCGATGGAGGCCGTTCGCATCGCGCTTTCGTTTCGCTCCAAGGGCATAATCATTCCAGCTTCAGCCATCCGGAATACCGCCGCATCTTGCTCCGCGGCATTGCGTGGGCCGGCAAGCGGCCGGTGGATTTATTCACGCGCGCGCCGTCCGGTCAGTGAGAACGGATCGCACTAGTTCAACGCGAGTCCGAGGCATCCTTCACGGCGCAGGGATTTCCGGTGCTCCAAGCCTGTGTTTCAAGAGTAGGCAGGCATCTGGAGTTTGGGCATTTTGAAATAGCCAAAAGCGGTCAGTCCCGCTTCTATTCCATCACGCGGCAGCGGCGGCAATCATGGTTTGATCGATTGAAAATCTGCACCACTCCCGGCACGACTGAGGCCTCACCGTCGGCACCAGATTTCCGATTGACCGCGCTTTCAGGGGAACGATACGATGCCTCATCATGAAACGATTCTTCATGCTCCAAAAGTCGTTCACCCCGCCGCTTCTCATTTTCGCCGCAACTTCCCTCGGTTTTTCAGCGTCCGCGGCTGAAACCAAGGGTGGTGGCGTCCGAATCACGGAAGAACACGGAAAGCTGGTCATCAAGATCGGCGGCCAACTCTTTTCCGAATACCATTACAGCCAGTACGATGGCAAGGATGTGCCTCGGCCATTCTTCTACCCTGTCATCGCCGCGGGCGAGGTCCCGATCACTCGGAATTACCCGATGAAAAACGTGGAGAATGAAGCTCACGACCATCCGCATCACCGCTCTTTGTGGTACGCCCACGGCGATATCAATGGCCATGACTTCTGGGCGGAAAGCCCGAAATCGGGAAAGACCGTTCATGTCGCGTTCACTGAAATCAAGTCAGGGCAGGACATGGGCGTTATCAAAAGCCAAAACAAACTGGTCGCAGTCGATGGCACCGTCGTTGGCACGGATGATCGCACCGTGCGGATTTACAATCGGCCGAACGACCGCATGCTGGATTTCGAGATCACTTTCCACGCCTCGCACGGAGAACTCACTTTCGGCGATACCAAAGAAGGATCAATGTCCATTCGGATCAATGAATCGATGCTCCTGTCGAAGCCGCCCGCAAAGGGCGAAAGGAAGCGGAGGCCAGGCGAAGGCCACATTGTGAACAGCGAAGGCATCCGGGATGGACAAACTTGGGGCAAGCGGGCCAAGTGGTGCGATTATTTCGGCCCGGTCGATGGCAAGGTCGTGGGTGTCGCCATTTTCGATCATCCACAAAACCCGCGGCATCCGACTTGGTGGCACGTGAGGGATTACGGATTGTTCGGGGCGAATCCGTTCGGCCGGCATGATTTCGAGAGCTTGCCGGACCGGAAGGCCGGGAATCTTGTTGTCTCCAAAGGAGACAGCGTAACCTTCCGATATTGTTTCTACTTCCACCAAGGCGATGAGAAGCAAGGAAAGGTGGCCGAACAGTACGAAGAATTCGCTCGCTCCAAGGTCGCGGGAACCGAGGTCCTGGAGTCGTCGCCGGGAAGACAAAAAAGTCTCTAGGATTAACCACTAACCAAGCATTCGATACCATGAAAACCATCACGCGTCGTTCCTTCCTGCAAAGCTCGCTGGCAACCGCAGCCACCGTGAGTTTCACAGCCCGCTCCTGGTCGCAGGTGGCCGGAGCCAATAGCCAGATTCGAGCCGGTGTCGTCGGTTTCCGCGGCCGTGGCGGGGACCACATCGGCGGCCTGCTCAAGCTCGCCTCCCAGAATGTCAAAATCGCGGCACTCTGCGACGTGGACAGCCGCGTGCTCCAAGGAGGGATTAAGCGCCTCAGCGATCATGGCCCGGTCCAGTCCTACACCGACATGCGCCGGCTGTTTGACAACAAGGACATCGACGTCATCTCGATTGCCACCCCCAACCATTGGCATGCGCTGGCGGCCATCTGGGCGATTCAAGCAGGCAAGGACGTGTACCTCGAAAAACCAGTTTCCCACAACGTTTGGGAAGGCCGCCAGATCGTCGTGGCGGCGCGCAAATATAACAGAATCGTCCAGACCGGTACTCAAAGCCGTTCGAGCAACGCCATCAAGGAAGCCGTGGAATGGGTGCGAGCCGGGAACCTTGGCAAGATACTTGTCGCCCGCGGTCTCTGCTATAAGCCGCGGCAGAGCATCGGCAAAACAGACGGACCGCACAAGGTGCCCGACAACATTGATTACGACCTTTGGTGCGGCCCGGCGCCGCTCGACCCGCCGCGGCGAAACAATCCACAATTCGGGCCGATTCACTACGATTGGCACTGGTTCTGGGCCTACGGTTGCGGCGATCTCGGCAACCAAGGCATCCACGAAATGGATCGCGCCCGTTGGTTCCTGGGCGAGATGGAATTGTCGCCCCGGGTTTTCAGCGTCGGCGGACGGCTCGGCTACGAGGACGACGCAGAGACGCCCAACACGCAGATTGTCTATCATGACTACGCGAAGGCTCCGCTGATCTTCGAAGTGCGCGGCTTGCCCAAGTCCAAGGAGGCGCAAAAGGAATGGGGCAAAAACATGGACACGTTCCTGGGAGGCCGCGTGGCCGCCGTCATCCAGTGCGAAGGCGGTTACGCGCTCAATCCGAGCTACGACAGCGTCATCGTCTATGATAAGGACGGCAAGGAGCTCAAACGGTGGAGTGATCGCGCCGACCGCCATTACGAAAATTTCATTCATGCCTGCCGCACGCGAAAGCACACCGACTTGAATGCGGATATTCTGGAAGGCCACCTCTCGAGTGCCCTCTGCCACACCGGCAATGTCTCCTACCGGCTCGGTTCCAAGAGATCGCCCGGTGAAATTCGCGAGCGGCTCCAGGGCAACAGCGCCGCGCTGGAAACATTTGGGCGGATGGAGGCGCACCTCCGAGCCAACGGCGTGGACCTCGACAAAGACAAGCTCACCTTCGGCGAATTCCTCGCCATGGATCCGAAGGCCGAACGGTTCACCAACAGCCGCGAAGCCGACGCCTTGCTCACTCGCCTCTATCGCAGGCCTTACGTCGTTCCGGAGAAAGTGTAGCGTAGGGCAGGCTTCCAGCCTCCCCCACAACAACCACACACTCCCCATCGTATGCAAACACTCACCCGCAGAAATTTCCTCAAGAGTTCTCTCCTCACCACGGGCGCTCTGAGCCTCTCCGCCAGCTCATGGCGAAATGTCCTTGGAGCCAATGAAGCCGTCCGCGTCGCTGTGGTCGGCTTCCGCGGCCGCGGGGCCGGACACATCTCCGAATTGGGCCGGATTCCCGACGCTCGCATCGTCGCGCTCTGCGATGTGGATACCCTCGTGCTCGACGCGGCGGCGAAACGGTTCCAGGACCGGGGCGTATCCGTGCAGACTCACGTCGATGTCCGACAGCTTCTCGAGGACAAGACCATCGACGCCATCACGACCGCAACACCGAACCACTGGCATTCGCTGATCTCAATCTGGGCTTGTCAGGCGGGCAAAGACGTCTATGTCGAGAAACCGGTTTCCCACAATGTTTGGGAAGGCAGGAAAGTAGTCGAAGCCGCCCGCAAGTACAACCGGATCGTCCAATCCGGCACCCAGAGCCGTTCCAATGCCGGCCTTCGCGAGGCGCTGGATTGGGTGCGTGCCGGAAATCTGGGAAAGATCGAGATCGCCCGCGGTCTTTGTTACAAACCGCGCGGGAGCATCGGCAAGGTCGATGGCCCGCAGCCCATCCCGGCTTCCATCAACTACGACCTGTGGTGCGGTCCGGCCCCGAATGGACCGCTGATGCGCAAGAACCTTCACTACGACTGGCACTGGGTGTGGCCGACCGGCAACGGAGATATCGGCAATCAGGGCATTCACCAGATGGACGTTTGCCGTTGGGCCTTGGGCAAACCGGAGCTTTCGCCGAAGATCATCAGCGTGGGCGGGCGTCTCGGTTATGTGGATGACGGTGAAACGCCGAATACTCAGTTCGCCGTTCATGACTACGGCGACGCGCTCCTCATCTTTGAAGTGCGCGGCCTGCCCAGCGCCAAGGGAAAGAAGGAGATGGACAAATACCGCGGCCTCAGCATCGGACATGTGATCGAATGCGAAGGGGGGTATCTCGCCGGCACGACGGCCTTCGACAAGGACGGAAACCAAATCCGAAGCTTCAAGACCAAGGGAGAAGAAAACCACATGGAGAATTTCATCAAAGCCGTGCGCAGCCGGAAATCTTCCGATCTCAATGCGGACATCTTGGAAGGCCACCTGTCGAGCGCGTTGTGCCACACGTCCAATATTTCCTACCGCCTTGGCGCCCAGGCAAACCCTGACGCCATCCGCGATGCGATCCGATCCGACAGAGATGCTTTGGAAACCTTTGGAAGGATGGAAGAGCATCTCGCGGCCAATGGAGTTGATTTGAAGAAAACGAAAGCCAGTCTGGGAATGTTTCTGAAGATGGATGGCAAAGCGGAGCGGTTCATCAATAACCCCGCCGCCGACGGATTGCTGAAGGACAACTACCGCGCTCCGTATGTCGTTCCGGAAAAGGTCTGATTGAAGCCCTGGACTGGTCGCGGCAGGGACGGCGTGGCACCGCCAAACGTCGAAGAGCGCCCAGAATGTAAGTCCACAGCGCAAACCGTGGGAACACGCAGAAAAACCTCGCTTAGCCTGGAGGGGCGACAGAAATCTATGACTGATCAGAACGATTCGAACCGAGCACAAAATGGAATTCGCGAGGCCAAAACGAACCCGCTTTTTGCCGCCTCGTCCGGGGCTCTTGAACTTGGGATACTGAGACCGAACAGCCCACGCTGTGGGCTTGTCTCTGGCCCCACTCCGTGGCTGACGATGCATTCACTGCTTCGATCTATCAGCATCATGGCGCTGGTGCTTCTGTTCGCGTCTGCCAAGGGATCAACGCAAGCTCCCGATAGAAAATCCGGGGTGATTCTGGCCTCCCCGCCGAGCCCGCGGGTTCGCGGCGCTTTGGTCTTGCGCCAGCAGACGAAGCTTCCTCTGCCCGATGGCTACACACTGCTCTACCAGCAATCGTTCGATGAAGCGCCGGCCCTTAGGGATTTTGTCATGACCGACCCCGCGGCTTGGAAATACTCGAGAGAAGAAAAAGGCGGCGCGCTGGAGTTGGTGACTCAGAGCAAGTACAAGCCGGCCGTTCGTTCTCCGGTCAATATCGCTCTGATCGCAGACAAGGTCTTCCACGACTTCGTCCTGGAAGCGGATTTCATCCAAACCGGTCGCGAATATGGCCACCGAGACATGTGCATTTTCTTCGGCGTCACGAGCCCGTCGAGGTTTTACTACGTTCATATCGCAACGGCGGCGGACCCGAATGCCCACAACGTTTACATCGTGAACGACAAGCCCCGGACCAACATTGCCAAAGAAACGACCAAAGGCGTCAATTGGGGTCTAAATCAATGGCACAAGGTCCGCGTGGCACGAAATACCTCGGACGGCACCATCAAGGTCTATTTCGACGACATGGCAAAACCCATTATGATCGCCGAAGACAGAACATTCGCCGCCGGCCATATCGGTTTCGGTTCATTCGACGACACGGGCAAAATGGACAATATCCGCATTTGGGGCCCCAAGGCGGATACCAAGAAGACGGAATTCTATCTCCATCCGTGAGCCTTTGCGAACTGATCGCCTCACTCCGCCACATAAACGTTCTTCAGCTCCGTGTATCCCTCCATTGCCGCCATGCCCAGATCACGTCCGATGCCGCTTTGCTTGTAACCGCCGAAGGGGGCCTCGGTATGGACGCTATTGTGGCAGTTCACACTGAGCACACCGCTCTCCACTGCCTTAGCCACGCGGATGGCCCGCCGAAGATCGTTCGTCCAAAGCGAGCCGCTTAGGCCGTACGGCGACGCATTCACTTCGCGGATCATTTGGGCCTCGTCGTCAAAGGGCGTGACGCAGACGACCGGGCCGAAGATTTCTTCCTGCCAGCATCGATCCGTCTTGTTCACATTTAGGAGGACCGTCGGTTCAAGATAGCAGCCTTTTGCATGAAGCCGCCCGCCGCCGCACGCAAAGGTGCTCCCGCGGCAGCGCGCGTCGGCAAGGTAATCTTCGACCGTGGCTCGCTGGCCGGATGATACGAGCGGACCGAGCTGCGTCTCCGGAAGTGCGGGATCGCCGACCCTGAGCTTTTGCGTGGCCGCCACAAACCGTTCCACGAACGGCTGGTAGATCTCTCGCTCGACAAACAGGCGGCTCCGGGCGCAGCAATCCTGCCCGGTGTTCGCGAAGACGCTCATCGGCGAAGTCTCAGCCGCACGCTCCCAGTCCGCGTCGGCAAAGACGATATTTGGAGACTTGCCTCCGAGTTCCAGCGAGAGGCGCTTCAGGTCCCGTGCGGCGAGTTCCATGATGTGTTTGCCGATCTCGGTGGAACCGGTGAACGAGATCTTGCGAATGAACGGATGCGTGATCAGCGCATCTCCGATGGCAGCGCCTTTCCCAGCCAACACTTGCAGAACGCCGGGAGGAAGGCCGGCGGCGTGCGCCAGTTCGCCAAGCTTGAGCGCGGTAAGCGGTGAAAGCGACGCCGGCTTCAACACCACACAATTGCCCGACGCCAGCGCCGGAGCCGCTTTCCAGCAACCGATGGGGAACGGGAAATTCCACGGAACGATGCAAGCCACCACTCCCATCGGCTGGCGCAAAGTGAAATCGAACCCGCCGCGCCCAACCGGGATGGTTTGTCCGCAGAACTTCGTCACCGCTCCGGCGTAATACTCGAACACGCGCGCTCCGAGACCCACTTCGTCCCGGGCGTCGGTGATCGGCTTTCCAATTTGCAGAGTCTCAAGCTGCGCGATTTCTTCCGCATGTTCGCGCAACTTGCGCGCCACGGCGTGCAGCACCGCCTCCCGCTTGCCGGGCGCAAGATCACGCCAGCCAGATTCCCAGGCCTTCTGAGCCGATTCCACAGCCGCGGTGACATCGGCCGGGTCGGCCGCAGCGACTTCGGCGCATGGTTGTTCAGTGGCAGGATTGACGAGAGTGGTGAACTCTCCGGAAGAAGAATTGCGCCGAGCGCCATCGATGAACAAACGAGTCGGCAGTGTCATAAACGTCAACGCTCAACCGGCCAAGGGACCTGTTGAGTTACGATCAATCGATGCAGAGGTTGTTTTCAGCGTAGGGCAGGCATCCTGGCTGCCTAAACTCACAACTGAGGCAGGCTGGAAGCCTGTCCTACGCCGACAACCCGGCCTCTAAAACACTCTCTCATCGCGCGTGGTTTCTAAATCCGAAGACTCCGCTCGTCAAGCAACGTGGATTTGGAGCCGCAAGCCAACCTTGACCTGCGTCAAAGTGAGGGGTATCGCTGCGGCCAATCCTGTGCCTCAAGGCTCATCTCAATGAAACGGATTTATTTGGACTACAACGCGAGCACACCCATTGCGCCGGAAGTGGCCGAAGCCATGCAACCGTTCTTGCGCGAGCATTTCGGCAATCCATCCAGCCCGCATTGGGCCGGAGCGCCCGCAAAAAAGGCGCTGAACGAAGCCCGCGGCCAGGTCGCCAGTCTGCTCGGCTGCGAGCCAAACGAAATCGTTTTCACGAGCGGCGGCACTGAGGCCAATAACCATGCGATCAAAGGCGCATTCTTCAGTCTGCGGCAGAAGGGCGGCCATATCATCACAACCCAGATTGAGCATCCTGCCGTGCAGCAGCCGTGCCATTTCCTAGAGCGCCTCGGCGCTGAAATCACGTATTTGCCAGTGGATGGACACGGTCTGGTGGATCCGGACACCGTCCGACGCGCCATCACAAGCCGCACGATCCTTGTGAGCGTCATGCACGCGAACAACGAGGTCGGCACCCTCCAGCCGATCCACGAAATTGCGCGGATCACCCGCGAACACGAGGTTCTGCTGCACACCGACGCGGCGCAGTCTCTCGGCAAAGTTCCGGCGCGTGTTAACGACCTAGGTGTGGACCTGTTGTCGATGGCGGGCCACAAACTGTATGCGCCCAAGGGCGTCGGAGCGCTCTACGTCCGCCAAGGAGTGACCTTGGAGCCGCTCCTGCACGGCGCCGGGCATGAGCTGGGCCGGCGGGCCGGCACCGAGAATGTCTTGTTGAACATCGGGCTCGGCGCCGCGTGCGAATTGGCGGCCAGCGAGTCGGAATTTCGCGGGCCGCGCCTGACGCAATTGCGTGATTATTTCCACAAAGGTCTGCAAAAGCTGTTTGGCGCGGCCGTGCATTTGAACGGCCATCCGACGCAGAGGCTGCCCAATACGCTGAATGTCAGCTTCGCAGGCCGAGTCGGCAGCGAGGTGTTGGAAGCCCTCGGAGATGTGGCCGCTTCGACGGGCTCGGCGTGCCATTCAGGATGCCGCGACGTTTCCTCGGTGCTGAAGGCGATGGGCGCCACCGAAGACATTGGGCTCGGCGCGGTGCGTTTCAGTTTGGGGCGGGGTACAACCTTCGATGAGATTGACGAAGTGCTCGAACTCTTCCGATTTCGCGTGCTGGCTCCGAGATGACCATGACTCGCGCGCTGCTGAAGCGGTCCACAGGTTTAGGAATCCTGACTCCATCGGCAAAATTTCCACGCCCACCGAAGCGAACTAGCCCTCTTTCCCCTCACCCCGGCCCTCTTCCCAAGGGAGAGAGAGAACCGTTTGCAGCGCGCGGAAGAAGTGGCGGCTCATCGTTGGCCGGACGCGGAAATGGCAATTCCCTCTCCCTGGGGAGAGGGCCAGGGTGAGGGGCAAGGCAAGGTGGCACAGACCGAGCGGGACAGGCTATCTCGGCGGACTCAGGAATTCCGAGGCTCAGAACTCCTGATTCGGAGGAATTCTATCGAGCCCGACAGGCCGACCCGCGTACATGAAATTTGTTCCGTACGGAACAAATTTCATGTACGCCATTCATGTCTGGGATCAATCCATTTCCATGGCAGTTGGCAGTCCAAGGTAAGGGATCAGGACCTCTGAGGCTCTTTCCTTGCCATGTAGAGCGTGCCATCCGGGATCGCAGAAACTTCTCGAATCAAGCAGTCTCTCGTCTGGGGGCATTCAGCGCACGGCGATGTTGCCTTCAATGCTTTGGCCGGCCAGGGAGACCGGTCTGCTCGCATGTGCCTTGCGGAACGCGATGAGACTTGCTTTGTCACCGCGGGTGACGCGGACGCCCATGGCGGTTTCGCTTTCGAGGCGCTCAGCCCGCCAGTCTGGCCGTTGGCCGGAATGATACGGCATCAGCACCGTCAGCAAACCAATCTCCTTGCGTTTCTCGTTGGTGCTCGCCTCCACGTGCCATTGGTTCGGAAAGTCGCGGTCTGGCTTCGGCTCATAACCGTCCCATTGGCGGAAGGAGATCGGGCTCGGCGAAAGAAACTTGACCTCGACGCCGGCGCGCGGTTGCTCGACGGAAAGTTCGTCTCGTGGGTCATCCGTCTCGAACGGTTTCAACGCGTGGAGCATGAACTGAAACCTGCTCGGCTCATTGGCGACGAGGTCGTCGAACAGAACAATCACTGGACCGGCCATTCCGCCTTTCACAAAGGCCACGTGCCGGCGATAGCGTTGCAGGCGGTCGCCGTAAGCGGCCGTCGCGTCGCCGACGAGGTAATCCCATTCCGGGGTGAGCTTGGAATCCACGATTCATCCGTGCGGGGCCGGAGTGTGTTTGATTTGGCTCTGGCCTTCCACGAGCACCGCGTTGTGGGCCACGGTGCTGTGCGCCCATTCGTAGTGGAATTTGCTGCCGTGCAAATCACGATAGACGCAAGTCGTCAGCAGCGCCTCGCCGTAAGCATTCAATTGAAAACTAATCAGGGCGCTGCGACCATTGGATTGTGTACGTTTGCGCCGCCGGCTCGTGCAGCCAGATGAAAGACGGCGGAGTCAGCCGCACACTGCCGCCATCGGCGGGCCGGTAGCCGACTTCTCCGGGCTTCGGTTCTCGGTTACTGACTCGCGGTTCCGCGGCAGTGGCATCGAACCCAGCCCAAAGCATTAGTGTGGTGAGACCGATTCGTTGAAGTGATGTTTTCATCGCAGAGTCTTAGCCAGGATATTTCACAAACTCGTAGCGCAGATTTTCAATCTGCCGTATCGCAGGCTTGCAGCCTGCGCTGGCTCGACATCACCGAGCCGCTCGATTCGTCTGAGGCGCTGCCGACTGCAAGTCGGCGACACGGCAGACTGCAAGTCTGCGCTACAAGGCCTCGGAGTTTCACTTGCCCCAAAAACGTGTGCAACATCCAGGTTAGAGGTTGCTGGACATTGCAGCTTTCATTCCAGTGAGCGTGGTGGTGCCACGACTTCTGATCTCATCTGATTTGTCAGACCGTCGAGACCAACAATCTTCGTCATGGTTTTGCGTCGAAGGAAAGAACATATCGGACAGCCTTGTCCACGGGTTCGATCCGCGATTCCTTTCCGTCATCTTGAAACGCAGGCGTCGTGAGTCGATTGCCGTCAGAGTCGTAGGCTTCACAAGATTTCAACGCCCCGCGCGTTTTGTAAGGGCGACGAATCGTGAACGCTCCGGCTCCGGAAATCCGGATGACTTGCAGTTGATTCCGACCTTGCGAAGAGATGGCCAAACCGCCATCCGATGCCGCTTCGGCGGTTGAGAACTCGCGCCCGCGTCCATCCAGGTAGGTGTAAGCCGGACTGCGGAGGTAATCGACTTTGTTGGTGCCGACGAGGGCGGAAAAACTCAGCAAGGAACCATCCGTTGTGAGAGCCGCCCAGCCAGCGGGAGGCAAATCAAGCTCGAACGTAGCGGGAGCTGGCGGACGGTTGCGAATTTGGATTTGGCCCTTCTGGTTTTGCGCTTGGGACGAGCTGAACTCCAGCGATGAACGCTGGCGATGAACCACAGCCGCTACCCCCACACCCCGGCCATCTCCCCAGGGGAGAGGGAGAGTTGTTCGCCGTGACTCGACAAGCCGAGCAGACTGGGTAGGTCGATGCACAGTTTGCCGCATTCCCTCTCCCAGAGGGAGAGGGCCAGGGTGAGGGGGAAGGCGGTGCCCAATCCCCGAACTCGAGACTTCCTGAGAGGGGGCAATCAGTCCCCTCACGCTTCCAAGCGCGGCTCGCCATGTCTCTGAGGGATGATCGTTGAGCCAAAGCTGCAATCCACCGGGATATTCGATGAAGAGCTGCCGCCGGTTTCGAGGCAAATCCTTCACGAGGGCCTCGGAAACGCTGCACAAATTCGTCCCATCCCAGTAGCCAATCCGTTTTGGCATCTTGAGCCCGTAGCGCACCTGGACTTGCTGGAGCATGTAATAAGATCGGCACGCGCGCGCAATGCCATGCTCCTCTTCGACCAGCCAGCCGATGTGGCCAAACGCCAGCGTATGGAGAAGGAAGCGGTCGATGGAGCGATCGAGGTTCGCAGGTTTCCGCCAGTCCGGAATCGCATCGCAGAAGTTTGCCGTCCAGCCCATGCCAATGTCGCATTCCTTGGAATGAATCTGATACAGGTCAAAAACCGGCAGCAGCGGTTCCTTGGCCAAGGGACGACCATCGTAAGCCAGCGCATAATTGCCGTCTGCCAAACCCGCATACAGCCACTGGTAGGTGCCTTCGGAAAAGATCGGCCCGCCATAGACGCGAGAATCGCTGCGCAGCAATTCGCCGTAGGCATAGAACGTCTGAGCGAACGTACCGGCGCCAGGCACCCGCGCGTCGTAATCATTGTAGCCCCAAGGCGCCACGGCTGTGTGCACGTCGGTGTAAGCGCTATTGGGATTGAACTTGGCCTTGATCTGAGGCGCCAGAAGCGCGTCCAACTCGACGGCTTTGAGCGGCTTCAGCGCCCAGCAGCGCGGCCAGGCGCTTTTCCAATTCCGATCCGGCGTCCGCTGGACGGAATCCGGAGTCCAGAATTCGTTGACCGGCGCATAGTCCGTGTAATTGCTGTAAAGCCCGGCGAACCAGCCCAGGCCACGCTGGTGCGCGAGGTAGCGTGCAAGCCCTTCGTCGCCGCCTTTCTTGGGGGCCGCGCGAACCCGCAGAGTGAAGCTCTCACCGCCGTCGCGCCAAGTGATTTCGTGATTGCACTGGATCAGTTTTTCGATGCCGTAAGCGCGCAGCATTCGGCTCCGTCTCATTTGCTTTTCGTAATCGTCCGGACCCCACGATTCCTGCCAGAGTCGATCCACGGCTTGGCTGGCGTTCCGCCCGACGGGAGTAGGGATGGTTGGCAAAACTTCTTCAAAGGTTGGTGATACGGTCAGAAAGATTCGTTCGAACATCGGATTCCGCCGGCCATCGGTGCGAGGGTGGTAACGGACGCCTCCGTTAATGCGCGCCGAGTTCGTGGCCGCGGATTCGGCCGCGTAAGGCTCGGAGCCGTTGGAGCGATACCAGTCGGGCCAGATCGAGGTGAACACGGGCTGGTCCCCGGCGTGCGAAAGCAACACACTTGGATGGGACCCGCCGCCATAGTGCAGATACGGAACCGTGATCAGCCGCGCCTCCGAGGCACCTGCGAGTTGGCCGAAGTTGAGGTCGGTGGCCAGACCGGTGCGGTTGATGACATCGATCACCAAAGACTTCTGCCAAATTTGCAGTCGAAGCGTCGTGCCATCCGAGTACTCCGCCGTGACGACACCGCGCACCAATCGCGCCGACTTCAGCGTCGCATTCGTCGCGTTCGTCGCGGATCGAACTGCCGCACCGTCGAGCAAAACGCCAACGCTAGCGCCGCCGTCGCCGAGTTTCTGATCCGAAGGGTTGTCGGATGCTGACTTCCCCCTCACCCTAGCCCTCTCCCCAAGGGAGAGGGAACCGTGGTTCTCGCCGACCGAAACCGTCAACGGGACTGGAACTCTTGAGGCAGCGGGATCGATCCTCCCTCTCCCTGAGGGAGAGGGCCGGGGTGAGGGGGAATAGCCAACCAAACCCGCCGTGGCTCCAGAATCCACCGCCGCCTCGATACTCCCCAGGCCCTTAACAGGATCAAAGAAATAACTTACGCTGCAATCTTCGCCGTTATAGACGAACTGGAATTGGCCATCGCCCACCCGCACTTCATTTCGGTATTTGCCGCCGAAATGCATCGGGAGAATCGTTTGCTCTCGAGTCGGGAAAGGCAGCTTGCCCGGCCCCGTGTTTGCGCCCGGAGACTGGCCTTCAAAGAGCGTAAGGTTCCGCCTTGGCCGCGCCGCGAAATCCAGCGTTGGGAGTTCCTCACGGTAAAAACGGATCGAGTCGAAGTAAAGCTCCCGCCAGTCCTTTTGCCATCCACCAGAAATCTCGATCCGCACCAGTTGCACTGGGAACCGCAAGCTGGCCGGAAGGCGGCGATGCATGAGCCACCACTCCTTCCAGCGCACGCGGTCCACAGAACACTCGATCGGTTTTCCCTCAGAGTCGCGAAGGTGGAGCACGATGCGCACGCCGGGTGTGTCCGGCGGATTCTCCCAGTCCCAGCGATTGCCGTAAACCCAAAGGTCCACCGAATCGGAGTCGGAAGGAATCGCGATGGGATGTGCAGGAGTCAGATGGACTTGAGGTTTCGAACCGGATTGGCCGTTGCCTCGGTAACGAACCTTGCCGACCGGCCTGTTCCAAAGGTTTTGCGCCCGGCTCGCTTGGAGCCTGGCCTCCGCGCCGCCGGATAATTCGACTTTCCAACCGGCGAGTTGGTCGAAGCGCACCGTGGGCAGGGTGGGCTCCGAGCGATTGACCCAAACCATTTCGTAGGGCCGCTCGCCGGCGGTTTCGTTAGGATCCAGGTTGGCGATCACGCCCGGTCCCAAGGCATCGTGCAGAGGTTCCCAAAACCGCGCGCCATGGAAAACATGTCCGCCGGGATGCGCGTCGAGTTGCACCTGATTCTCGGCGCCAAATATCCGATATGCCTGACGGATTTCCCCGAACGCTTTGCGTGCGATCTCGACGGGGAATCCGCCCGGCGCGCGTTCCTTCTCTCCGACCTCCAGGACCATTGGCCGAGGCGCCACGCACGCGAAAATATCGGCGAAATCGAAATGCTCCTCCAGTCCGGGAAAATTCCAGCACGGACAATGTCCGCGCTTCATGTTCTCAACCGTGGTCAGCCAACCGCTGCTGCAAACTACCTTCAGCCGTTCGTCCAGCGCGGCGACATACATCGTCGTTTCACCGCCCAGCGAAAGGCCCGCCACGGCCAAGCGATTGGTGTCCACTTCCGGTCTCGTGACAAGGTAGTCCACGCACCGAAGCGCGTCCCAAACGCGTTCGCCCATCAGCGTCCAATTGGTGTGCTGCAACTCGTGAGAGCCGATATCCGGCGCGATTACCACGTAACCCATCTCAGTCAGAGTGCGGCCATACCAATAAAGCTCCTGACCGCGCACGACTTGCGCGCCGGTGCCGCCGTGGCCGTGCAACGCGAGGATCGCCCCGGTTTTCGCCGTCTGCTGTTTAGGCAACGCCAGCCAAGCGTGCACGCGTCGATCGGGCAGAGTCTGTAAGGAGACTTCTTCCAATGAGTAAGGTTCGGCAATCGCTTCGTGCCGCGTCAGAATTTTCGCATCTAGTGGGACTGGCTTGGGTTTTTCGCCTCCCATCATGAGGGTGAACAATTGCGTGCGGCTCTTCTGCTGCCAACGCACCGCATCGCTTTCGTTTGAGGCTTGAAACCGAAGACTGCGATTCAGGGCTTCAGCGGCGGCCAGGGCGGCGGCCAATGACGCGACCGCCAGAAGGAGATGAAGCGCGTGCTGCAATAGTGGGTTCGCCAACGTAGGGCAGGCTTCCAGCCTCCCTGCCTTACGTGATTTCGCCCTGAACTCGGAGGCAGGCAAGGTGCCCGCTCTACTTTGGAAAGACGCACTCTGCACTGTCATTCACCTGTTTCAACTCGGATTGGGAAGACCACGGCTACGCGCGTGAAAGCTGCCTGTGTGCAAGTCAACCGCCCCGTTGAGCTTCCGGTGTCTGCTGTTCGTGGAATGACCCTCAGGATATCCGTGTTGCCAGCCCATTGCACAGATTCACCATTCACTCTGGCGAGACGTGATGCTCCGAATGCATTTTCCTATGGCGCGCGTGGGATGACGGACAAACCGTCTTCCCGGAAGGCGCCGACTTCTTTGGCGCGTCGTCAAACACAACGTCCGCCTGCCATTTTCCCTTCGTTTTGTCCCCGTCCAGCTCGACCCACCCCATAAGGATGGCGCCTTCGGGGCACGGCTTCACGCAATGCTCTTCGCTCCCGCAGCTCTCGGGCCAGGCCAGGGTTGCCTTGAGGTTCACAATCTCCAGCGACTTGGGCCCGCAAGCCTCCACGCACCGAGCACACCCGTTGCACCGGTCTTGGTCCACGACTGGAACCCACTTTAGAAATCGCACATTCATGGATGCTCTGACCCGATGCTGTCTTCCGGACGCGTGTGTCGGAAATTCCGACGGCCGGCAGTCCGGGAGCCGCTTCCACGCTAGTCGAATCCGTCCATATCACGCTCAACTTAACCGTCGAAGCCTGTCATCCTTTGATTCAGGTCAAAGAATGCGACCGTCAACCGTAGCCGCCGACGTGAGGAGGCGGACATTGGTTGTAACCACGTTCTCCGCCTCGTTACCTCGGCGGCTACGAACCGTCGGTTCATGGAGAGCGCGCCTGCTTCCGGCGTTTCGAGCTGTTCAAGGCGGTCCGTAGCGCGCCACGACGGTGGCCGAACCATTTCCACCAGGAAGGCGGACCCATTCGCCTTGGAAGTCCTTCCATGTTTTCCCGTTCACTGTGACAGATGTCGGCGCACGTCCCCGCGGATCGCGAAAACGGAGCCGAATTGTGCTTGGCGGATTACGTTGCGGAGCTTCAACGTGTGCCTTGATGAGGTCCTGGCCGCCACTGTAGGCGATGGTCGCCACGCCGAAGTGCGTCGCGGCGCGTTCAATGCCGCAGGTCTTCCCGATTTCCAGCCACGTGCGCGGGACAGCTTGTCCAAGGACCAAATCATCTCCCTCCTCCCGGACGAACAAATAGCGCAGCCAACCAGCGGCGTTGGACTCATCCGAACTCTTGTAATGATCGCCTCGCCAGTCATCCATGTTCGGCAATGCGTGCTCGGTGTTCATTCGCACGTCGGGAAAATAACTGACCGCCAGGGCGTTGAATACGCCGCGGAGCGCGTGCTTCACGTCGTCCCGGTAGAGGTAAGGTTCCACATCCAAGAGCAAGCACGCTTGCATGGACATGCCGCCGCGTCCGAACCAATATTTGTCAAAATCGTCGAGGGTATAGCCGTATTGATTGGAGAGGAAGAGATTGTCCTCGTAATCCTTCAAAATCCATTCCGCTTCCCGCGACTTCGGATCGATCGCGCGCGTGATCAGCAGATGCAACGCGCCTTCGAGTGTTTCGCAAATCCACCCGAAGCACCGGCCTCGCCGATGCACATGGGAAGGGATGTGGGGAACGGCTGTCCCGTCGCGGAGCCGGATGACCGGCGAACGCTCCGCGGCACTCCTGAAATTCCGCAACAAGGCGGCGTGATAGGCGTCTGCCTCTTGCCGAATGCGCTGTGCGTCGGCGTGTTTGATTTGCTCCAAAGCCCAAGCCGCGGCGTCCAAGCCACGCCAGGTGTAACAGCTTGTCGAAAGCCACGTCCACCAATCGCCAATGTCCTCCAAGCTCCCGGCCGGCAAGAGTCCGCGCTCCAATTCATGACGGTCCGCGGTGCGCCTGGTCTCACGGATGATCCACTCCGCGGCGGAAAGAATGCCGGAAGCGCTGCGGCGCAGCCATGCTTCATCGCGCGTGAACCGGTAGTGCTCGGCCAAGCACCAAAGAATCCATCCGTGATGCTGGTTGTAGCCGCCTGCCTCGTAACCGCCCGCGCCGTAGAGCACGCCTTCTTTCGAGGAAAAATCACCGGGCAAGCCGACCGTCCCTTGGTAATGCAGCCAGGCATCGAGACACTCCTGTGCTTCCTTGTGGTAACCGCGGCGGTCCAGATCCACCACCATCATGCACGATTCGTTGCCGTACGCGCCGTAGCCGAAAGAACCGACTCGGGCAAAACGGCGATCGCTGCCGGGCTCCCGCTCGCAGTTGATGAGCAAATGGCCGGCGTGGGCCCGATAGAATTCGTTCAGCATTGGTTCTGGGGTGTGAAGGCGGGCGCTTTCGTTCAGCCGCTTGCGCCAATAGCCCGCCACAGCAGCGAATTCGCGGTTGAAGTCGAGCCGCTTGAGTGCTTCCCGTTCACTCGCCTGAGTGAGAATGACGTACGGCACCTTCAGAACCAGTGAACTCGACTTTCCGGGTCCCAAAGTCCAGGTCCATTTCAACTGCTTGCCTTCGTCCGCAGGTGAAGCGTCGGTCACATATTGCCCGCGCAACAGGTCGCCGCTCCAAACGAAACCCTCAGCATCGACGCGCAACGCCGCATCTCGATTGCCGGTCCGATACTGCAATGGGAGCGGCACGAACCGCGCTGCCGCAGTCCCGTTCGTGACCGTGAAGCGGAGCAGCGCCACGGCGACCGCGTCTCCCTGCGGAACAGGGCCATCCGATTTCGCGCCGTCCAGCATCGTGACAAACGCGGTTTGCTGGACCTGAACCTCTCCAGCCAGCCAAGTTGTCTGGCAAATCGGCAGGCTCTCTTCCTCGATCGTGCGGAAGATCGGTTGAGCGGGGGGGCCGAACCGAATTTGGACCGGTGCCTGCTCTAGTTCAAGCCGTGGCGTCTCGGCGCCCGGACGCCTCTTCAGATACTGGTCATTCGATCGGAAAGAGATACTTCCGTCGGCGTCGAGACGAAAACGCTGACGGCCCCCGTCCAGGCCAAGCGGAAGATAGATGTGAGATTTCTTGCGCGGGATGCCATCCCAGGCCGCGCGCCACGTTTGCTCCGACCGTTCAGAAACCAGGTCGTAAAGCGTTTTCGCGCCTCGTCCCTTCCAATCATTTTCCACAGCGCGATAGTCCCGTTCGTCTTTTCCAGGCAGCACGGCCACGCCCAAGTGCGGTAGAAAGAGCGGGCCAAGCTCCAAGTCATCGACTCGAAAGGTGAAAGTTCCTCCGCTGTTTCGGACCGTGACCAGTGTGCGATCGAAGGTATTCGGATCTGCATTCGCCGCGACACGCAACTGCACTCGGCACATTTTCGGAGACCGTCGTTCCATGACTTCGACGGCGCCGTTGAAGGCTTCCAGTTTGAGATCCGCTTGCACTGCCTCCCTCCAGACGAGATGAGCGCTCGTTTGCTTCCAGACTGAGTCGGTGAAGGCCTCAATTCTTTTGAGGCTAGGCGGCGCTTGGTCCGAAGTGATGCGGATTTTCAGCGTGTAGCGGAACGTTGCCGGATATTCCTTCACTTTTGGAAACTCCGCTGCGTTCACGGGTCGAAACGTGAATGCGAGCCTTGAGCCGTCGGCCCTGGCCTCGGTGTCGGCCGTCCGCCACCCATATTTGTGCCAGTTGCCCAATTCCAGCCAGCCGATCTCGCCGCCGCCCGGCTCGCGATCTTTGGGCAGATGCCGCTCCGGCCACCAACTGCCCCAGTACTGAAGCTTCACCGACTCCAGTGCTGGCGCTGGGCCATCAAACTCCACGACGACTCGATGGAGTTCCCGCGGATCCTCCCACATCAGACCGTTTCCTTCAGGCAGCGGAAGGGCGAAGGGCGCAACATCGACATTCGCCCCAAAGATTCTCAAATGCAGGAAGCACGTGGACCCGAGCGTAAGAACCTGCCTCAGGAATCGTAGCCGCCGACGCGAGGAGGAGGACTTCAAGTTTGCATTTTGGAATTTGGATTGTGGATTTGAACGAGTGGATTTCGTCACCTTAGCTGCTGTGGAGATTGCACGGGAAGCAAGAGCGAATGAGCGATTCATGCCCGGCATTAGGCTCGCCGGTACACGGAAGAAGCATTGATTACGGTCAAAGGTGGACTCTGGCGCCCGACGAATTGCAAACAACATCGAACAGCCAACATTCAACATTGAACTTCGAAGCAACGGCAGCTTCGATCATTCGGCGCTCGATGTTGGATGTTGGATGTTCATTGAACCTTTTGGCCCTTCGGATTTTGAACTTGTTTCGGGCTTCGAGATTCGGATTTCTGATTTTGAATGCAGGTGTGCCGGAATACGAAATGTCAGCTCCAGCCGCGCGTGCGATCCTCGGCTCGACGGCGCGTCTATGGCAGTTCTTCAATAGTGATGTCCTTGTAGGAAACCTCGGTTTTGCCTCCTCCATGGACTTGCAGGCCAATGACGCCGTGCTGTGGGATGCTGGCGTCAGGCTCGGTGTAATCGATGGTTTGCTGGCCGTTAATGGCAAGCCGGATGCGTTTCCCTTCGCACCGAATCTCGTAATCGTTCCAGTCATTTCGCTTCAACACCTTCTCTACCACGCCCGGATCGGGCTTGGTCAACACCTTGTTCCGTCGGGATTCGTCGTAAAGCGCGCCCCACCAGCCGTCTCCCATGTCGGCCTGATAGCCGCTCATTTCATTGGGAGGATTCGAGATGCGCTGGCTGCGGATTTGCACGCCGCCGTTCACGAAACCTTCGGTGCCGACGAGCTTGAACTTCAGCCGCAGGACGAAGTTGGTGTAACTCCGCTGGGTGGCGATGAATTCGTTGCGCGGAACTCTCTCGTTGAGATTGCCCGCGACGATCGCGCCCTCGAAGATGCGCCAGGTTTTCTTGGTGTCTCCTTCCCAGCCGGCAAAAGTCTTGCCGTCGAAGATCGGCACAGGCTTGGCGCTCTGGGCCGCGGACGAAATCAAGAGCGAGCAAACCATCACGGACAAGACGAGTCGAGGATTCATAGAGCGAATTAGGAGTTTAGCTTTGATGTGTTGCAAGGCGCATGAGACCACGCGACGGAGAAAAAGCCAGTCAAATTGCCGGTGGCTTCACAGAAAGCATCCTACGGAGGAGACCGTGGGATGGACTACACGCGGAAGGTTTGTAGTCCCGCCTATAGGCGGCCCGAGCCGGCTAAAGCCGGGACTACAAACGCCGACCTGTCGTTCATCCAACGGTCTCGTCAATAAGTGTAGCGCAGGCATCTTTCCTGCCTCCAGGTTCCCCCGCAGTTCCCCAAAACAGGCAGGCTGGAAGCCTGCCCTATTGAGTCGTTCTTGAATCTGAACCTTCGCAGTCCACGGAAATGTCCAAACGCCGGAGCGGCCCAAAGCCTGAGCCCCAAGCGGCGCCGACAATCTGTGGCCGAATTGTCCAAGATGCCAGCCCGGATGTGCAGCCAAAAACACACTGGTCGTTCGTGGCGGAAGGCGGTAAGGTTTGACAGCGTTTTGAGAACCGAATAGTAATTCGGGAACTTCGCAATCAAACAGTCCTGACACCATGCTGGGACAGGGCAATTTCACGGTTTGGAAATGCCCCGCCGATAAGGTCATGGTGACTGTGCAGGGGAGGCGGCTTCCTCGCGTGCGCAGCAACTCTATGAGTCAAGTTTTCGATTTTGGCGGATGGCTCCCCGCCTCCAGTTGGCGAGTCTATGCCAAGGGCAGCGACATTGTCATCCCAGCGAAGACTTGGGTCCTGGGAGATGAGCATCCCGACAGCATCAACGACGCCGCGATGGCTGTCAAAATAGCTAAACCTGATGCCAAAACAGCCGACATCGTTGATTACCCAGCCAGCTTTCACAACGGAGCGTGTGGGTTCTCGTACGCGGATGGACATTCCGAAATCCATAAGTGGATTGGCTCCAAAATCAAAGCTCCGGTAAAGAATACAGGAATGTCCCTCAACGTGCCCGCTGGAGACTCAGTGAAGGACATCATCTGGTGGTCGGACAACACCACGGTGGCGCGCTGACGCAGTGGAAAGCTGGGGTATCGAAGTGTTGGAGCAGTGGAGTATTGGAACTCCGACCCTACGTCGCTCCTTCACTCCAACGCCGCTTCGAGAATCGAGAAATGAATTTACCTCCGAATCGCCTGCGGCTGATCCTCCTCTGTGCCATGGAACGCACAGTTGCCGAGGCTTACACGTTGGCGTAGGATGCCACATCAAATTCAGCAGTAACCAGCTATGAGAAACCCAAAGTTAACAGAATGTGCCCATCACCCTGCCCGAAACGCTCGTCTCGGTGGATTCACCCTGATTGAGCTCCTGGTCGTGATCGCTATCATCGCCATTTTGGCAGGTATGTTGTTGCCGGCGCTGGCCAAGTCGAAAACCAAAGCGCAGGGCATCTTTTGCATGAACAACACCAAGCAATTGATGCTCGCGACGCATCAATACACGCTGGATTTCAACGAGTACTATTGGCCCAATCCAGACGACGGCAACACAACGCCTGGCTGGAACTGGTGCCCCGGCCAGGCTGGACGCGGTGGCGGACAGGAGTTCAATTCTGACATCCTGGAAGACCCCACCCGTTCGTTGCTCGTTCCATTCGGAGCGAGCCGCCAACAGTTTCATTGCCCTGCGGACAGGCGAACCGGAACCTACCAAGGAACAGATACCGCAAAAAGAGGGACCAAGGTTTCAAATGCCAGATCGGTCGCGGCAAGCCAGGCGGTCGGCACAAACCCAAGCCGCGGCGGCAAGATCGCCGTCGATGGCCCTTGGCTGGACGGAAACCATGGCCATTCGGTCAACCGGACTTGGCGGTGTTACGGAAAGACTTCTGACGTGATCGACCCCGGCCCGTCCAGTTTGTGGATCATCATGGATGAGGACGAATACAGCATTAATGACGCAGGACTTGCGGTTGTCGGGCCCAAAACCCCCTTTAACTACCGAATGATTGATTGGCCGGCGACCTATCATAACGGGGCCGCGGGAATTGCCTTCGCCGATGGACATTCCGAGATCCACAAATGGACAGATTCGCGGACCAAAGTCTTTCGCGGCAATGTGTCTGCGAATACGCAGCCCAACAACAAAGATCTTGTTTGGTTATCAGAGCGAACTTCAGCTCTGATCGTGAAGTAAGCTAAAGCACGGTTTGGGCTTACGGCTGAACTACCGCATCACTTCGTGGTGCGGTAGTTTTTTGTTGTTCATGAGTTCAGAAGTGAATGGACACCCCTCAATCGGCCTTCGCCTACTCTCGCTCCGTGCGATGAGTAGGATGGGGTGAGGGGCATGTTTCAATATGTTCTTTTACGATACTCACGCCCACTTGGATTTCCCTGAGTTCGCCGGGGACCTGCCTCAAGCCATCGACCGCGCCTTAAATGCCGGCATCACCAAGATCATTGCCGTCGGCACTGACCTGCGGAGCAGCACCCAGGCGATAGAGTTGAGCGAGCGGTTTCCAGGAGTTTATGCCGCCGTCGGCTGGCATCCCACTCACGTTTCCGAAGCACCAACGGATCTGCGTCCTGCTTTGCGCGAGTTGGTACGAAGGCCGAAAGTCGTTGCGATCGGCGAGACCGGTCTCGATTATCATCATCTGCCAAGCGGCAAACCTGGCGGCACTGCGGCCGACGACGGGGGATACAAAGTCAAGCAGAGCGAAATCTTCCGGCAGCAGCTTGAGGTGGCGGCCGAGGTTGGACTGAACTGCATCATTCATCAGCGCGATGCATTCGACGAGACGGCGAGGCATTTGGAGGAATTCATCGGCCGCGTGAAAGGTGTGTTTCACTGTTTTGGCGGCGATCCGCAAGCCCTGCTGCGAGTTCTCGCCATGGGTTCTTTGGTGAGTTTTACGGGAATCCTGACGTTCAAAAACGCGCAAAACGTTCGGGATGTTGTGGCGGCGACCCCCTTCGATCGCTTCATGTTGGAAACCGATTGTCCGTATCTTGCTCCCGTCCCCAATCGGGGAAAACGCTGCGAGCCGGCTTACGTCCGAGAAATTGCCGAGGTAGCCGCTCAGGTGAAGAACTGCACGCTGGAGGGGTTGAGCGAAGCGACTTGCTCAACTGCGGAAGATTTCTTCCACGGTTTAGGTTGAAGCGGAAGGTTGATACGAATTGGAATGAGCGATCGAGATAAGCCTTTTGTCGAGCCCTGACTGGTTTGCCAGAAGGGAATCCAGAGCTTGACAGGAATCTCGCCCCACCGGGTTTGGTGGCGGCCGGAATGACTCTCTAGCCGTAAGGATAACGGGCCTTCTCGATCGGCAACCCACGAACATCGATCTGCGCAAGGTCCGCTGTTCCTAGCCCGACCTGTTCCGCCAGGAGCAGGTGATTGTCGCAAAACCCGAACGGCTTTGTGCCGCGCGTGGCGCGCGGGTTCTCGTAGCCCATGACCGCGGTGCCGACCGCATCAGCCGCCACCGGATTCAAGCCGGCAATAAGGACGCCGGGTGTCGTGAGTTTCAGCGGAGCGGCATCTCGGCACCACGGGCCTTCTCCGCCGCTCATCGAAGTGATGCCGTCGATGATCGCCAGGTGGATGGGGCGAGCCGTGCAGATGTCGGTCACGATGTGCGGGACGCGGTAAGTCGGGTCGGTGGAAGTAACGTCCGGTTTGAGGCCCGGAAGCTTGATTTGCCCAAAGCGCCGGGGACTATGGAGTGGCCCCCGGCCGGCTGTGGCGTCTTCGCTCCCAGCTTGATCGCCATAGAGCGAGTTGGGCGTGATGCCGAACAGATTTTTCATGGAAAGCGTGACTCCGGCCGTGATGTGGTTTTTGAGTTTGGCCAGCGAGACCATGACATCGGTCTCCTCGTAAGCATGATTGAACTCAAAGGAAGAAAACATGTATCCGCCGCCCGGCACGCGCAGGTGCGCGTATTGCTTGCCTTTGCCTAGATTGCGCGTGTTCTCGAATTCGACGGTACCCAGCGCCGTCAGTGCGTTTACATCCCAATCGGCCAGGGCCAGAGTCGATTCCAATTCCGCTTTGCTCTGCGTGGACTCCACAAACCGCACGCGCTTGGCTCCGGCGTCGAACAACAGCGAACTCAGAGCCATGACCGTCGCCGGATGCGTCATGTAGCTTTCGCCGACTGGCCGGTTAAAAACGTAGGCGAAATTGGTTCCAGTCAGGTTCAGTTTCACCGTCACCGTCTTGTTCTTGACGAGCGATCCGATCCCTCCGAGCAGATCGAAGCACTGAGCCAGCGCTGTCCGCACTTCCGCCCCATAGGACTTGCAAGCCACGATGGACACTTTGCAGTCCGAACGATTCCTGGCTGGTGTCTTCTTGATTTGAGATGTGGGAGCCTCGGCCCCGGAGACCGAGAGGCGGTTCAAACAAAAGCCTAGCGGCGCGGCCGAAGCAACGGTCGCGCCCAAATGCAGGAATTGACGGCGGGTATAAGCATGCGTTTTCATGAGATTAGATCGTGCGGGTCCAATTTTGACGCGTGATTCCACTGTCTATCCAACGGCTCGTTAGTCAAGATTGAATTCACGCTTCTCGAAAACATCTCCTCGCGCGCGAGACAAATTCGATGTAACCAAGTCCTTGTGCAATTCGTAGTAGGATATATTGAGGACGCAATTCTCTCCGCCTCCTGCGGGTCCTGCGGGCTCTTGAGTTGAATAAAGTCAAACCGGGATGAACGAAGCCATCGTCTTTCAACGCGTCACGAAGATTTACGAACACCGCCAAATCGCGGTTGCGGATATCTCGTTCCGCTTGCCGGCGTACTCGACGGTCGGGCTCTTGGGCGCGAACGGCTCCGGCAAATCGACGATTCTTCGCCTTGCGCTGGGCCTCATTACTCCCAGTGCCGGCGGGGTGCAGATCCTGGGAAAACCGATGCACCCAGGGGCGCGAGCGGTTCGTCAACAGGTCGGATTTCTCTCGGATGATCCCGCCTTCCCGAGAGACCTGACGGCCATTGGTTATCTTCAGTTTGTCGGCAAGTGCTTCGGCTTGGAAACGGAAGAACTCAAGGCCCGTTTAGGCACCCTCTTGCGAGCCGTCGGCCTCATGGACGACGCTGGGCGCAAGATTGGGACTTTCTCCACCGGAATGAAGACGCGTCTTGGAATTGCGGCCTCTCTGATGAACGATCCCGAACTGCTCGTTTGGGACGAACCAACGGCCGGGCTGGACCCCATCAGCCGCCGCCAGACACTGGAACTGCTGGAAACGTTTCGCGGACGCAAAACCGTGATTCTTAGTTCCCATATCCTCGGCGATATCGATCGCGTTTGCGACCGGCTGCTGGTGCTTAATCAGGGCCAGTTGCTCTTCGATGGGCGCCGCTCCGATCTGGAGAATCTGCTTCCGGAGAGCGTCCTGGAACTGCGGCTCACCGGTCCCGTGGATCAGTTTCGAACGGCCGTACGTGAGCGCCTGGGACGAGTGGACCTCTGCCAAGAACGCGACCGAATGCGGCTCGAATTGAACGGCGAAGAGTCGGTCGGGCAGTTCGTCGCCACGCTGCTGGCTCTGGCCAAGGAGACCGGAACGGTGGTGAATGGCATTAACTCGACCGGCCGAAGACTCGAGGACGCTTATCTGAAACTAATCACCGAGGATGAATTCCGTGGATTCCTCCGCGCTTCCAAAAACTAACGTCGTCACCGGCATCTGGACAAGATTCCGTGCTTGGCTGATGGGACGTCGCCTTCTCCCTCACCCCGGCCCTCTCCCCAGGGGAGAGGGGGAATCGTCCGCAGTCCTTCGAGCC
>JACQWK010000649.1 GCA_016209525.1 Verrucomicrobiota bacterium | reverse complement strand
CTGACCCTCTCCCTCAAGGGAGAGGGAATCGTTCCTTGCTCGTTGGAGCTAAAGCCCGCGCTCCGAATGAAACCAACAACCCATGGATACACCGAATCCTTGCTGGCAATGAAGTCAGGGCTCGACAGGAGTTTCGCTTCACCGAAAAACTTGCGCGGCTTGCGACGATTATGCGAGACACTGCTAGACTGAAGATCTGCGCTACGTCGGTCAAGACTGAGGACCCCGCCACTCCGGCGCCATTTCACTCGACATCGTCCTCGGCCATGGTGAAAGTTCGCGCATGACTGTTCGACAATTTTTCCTCCTCCCACTCTTCGTCGCTCTGTTCGCTTCGGCCGAAGCCGCCGAGCCTAAACCATTGCGAGCCCTGCTCATTCTCGGGGGCTGTTGTCATGATTACGGGAAACAAAAAGACCTTCTGAAGGCGGGCCTTGAGGAACGCGCTCATGTGCAGGTCGAGATCGTTCACTCCGAAGATCGCACCACCCGGGCCCGGTTCCAGCTCTACGAGAGGACCAATTGGGCCGAAGGGTACGACGTGGTCATCCACGACGAATGTACCTCCGACGTGAAGGACTTGGCCTACGTCCAGAACATCTTGGCGGCGCACAAGACTGTTCCGGCGGTGAATCTGCACTGCGCGATGCACTGTTATCGGACCGGCACGGACGACTGGTTCAAATTCGTCGGCATTCAGTCCACCGGCCATGGTCCACAGGAACCGATCGCCGTGGATTTTGTCGATGCCGAACACCCGATCACCAAGGGTCTCGGAGATTGGACCACGATTCGCGAGGAGCTCTACAACAATGTCAAAGTGTTCGAGACCGCGCATGCGCTCGCGCGCGGCAAACAGACCGTGAAACAAAAAGAAGTCGAATATGTGGTGGCGTGGGTCAATCAGTACGGCAGCACGCGGGTGTTCAGCACGACGCTTGGCCATAACAACGCCACAGTCGCTGATGCGCGTTACCTCGACCTTGTGACTCGGGGCCTGCTTTGGGCGTGCGACAAACTGAATCCGGCCTACTTAAAGCCGGCCACTAAGCCTTAGAACCAGCGCCTATGAACATCAATCCTCTTTCGTCGCCGGTTTTTCCGGTAGTTGCATTGGCCTTCGCGCTTCCTTTAACCACTTTCCCGGCAGCGCCGGCTGCCGGAATCAAACCCGTCGGCAGCGATGGACGACCCCTCAATCTCGATTTCGAGGACGGCAAGTTTCACGAAACCAAACCCGTCTTCGCCGACGCGGTGAGCGTAGCGGAAATCAAGCGGCAAGCCGAAATCCCGCCGGCCGATGTCGTGCGATTCGCCGGGCTTTCGCCCGAAGAAGCGGCCAAAGCCGCGACCGTGCCACAGGGATTCTCCGTCACACTGTTCGCGGGCGAGCCGGATGTTCGGCAGCCGATTGCCTTTGCCATCGATGACCGCGGCCGGCTCTGGGTCGCCGAGGCGTACGAATATCCTCGACGGGCACCGGAGGGAAAGGGCCGCGACCGCATTTTGGTTTTCGAAGAGACGGACGGCGACGGCAAATTTGACAAGCGCACAGTATTTATGGAGGGACTGAACTTGGTCAGCGGGCTCGAGGTCGGTTTTGGCGGCGTTTGGGTTGGCGCTGCTCCTTATTTGATGTTCATCCCGGATAAGAACGGGGACAATAAGCCCGATGGACCGCCGGAGATTCTGTTGGACGGTTGGGATTTCCGGGCGGACACCCACGAGACGTTAAACACATTCACCTGGGGACCGGATGGCTGGCTTTACGGGTGCCATGGCGTCTTCTGCCCGTCGAACGTTGGCAAGCCGGGGGCTCCCGCGAACGAGCGGCAATGGGTCGATGCCGCGGTTTGGAGGTATCATCCTTTGAAGCATACTTTCGAGGTGTTCGCGGAGGGGTGCAGCAACCAGTGGGGGGTTGATTTCAATGAGTACGGACAATGCTTCATCGAGGCCTGCGTGATCCCGCATCTTTGGCATATGATTCAAGGGGGCCGTTACCAGCGCCAGGGTGGCGAACATTACTGCATCAACTTGGACGAAATTCGCCGGAACGAGCGCCACCGTCCCGCCAGCGCGCGGAAGCCGGCTTACCCATTCGCTTTCGACGATCTGAAAACAATCGGCGATCACGTCCACTGGTCGGGAAGCCGGGGTCCGCACGCGGCCAACAGCCGATCCGACTCGGCCGGCGGAGGCCACGCCCATGCGGGCATGATGGTTTATTTGGGGGATAGCTGGCCAGGCGAGTATCGCGGGAAGCTCTTCATGAACAATGTCCACGGCCAGCGCATCAACATGGACATTGTCGAGCGTCGCGGTTCAGGATACGTCGGCAAGCACGGCGCGGATTTCCTAAACTTCAACGATTCCTGGTCCCAAGCGCTTAACTTGCTCTACGATCAAAACGGCTCGGTCTATGTCATTGACTGGTACGACAAGAATCAGTGCCACCACAACAACGTGGAGGGCCATGACCGCGGGAACGGCCGCATCTTCAAGATTGTCTATGGCGACACGAAATGGAGTCCGGTCGATTTGCGACAGAAAAACGATGAGGAACTGGTTCAGCTCCAACTGCATCGCAACGATTGGCAGGTTCGCCACGCGCGGCGTCTCTTGCAGGAACGCGGCCCGAACCCGAAAGTCCATGAGTCGCTCTTGAAGATTCTCAACGACAACCCCGAGGTCACGCGGAAGTTGCGGGCACTCTGGGCTCTGCACGTCACTGGGGGACTTACGGAGAAGATCGCCTTGGAACAGCTCAACCATCCGAACGAGTATGTCCGCGCGTGGACGATCCAACTCTTGGCCGAAGAGAAGACTCCGTCGGACAGCGTGCTGGCCGAATTTGCGCGCATGGCTCGGAGCGAAGCGTCTCCCTTGGTGCGGCTTTACCTGGCCGCCGCTCTTCAGCGCACACCGCTGGAGCGGCGGGTTCCCATTTTGGAAGGCCTGCTGGCGCACGCGGAAGACGCCCAAGACCACAACCTGCCGCTTATGTATTGGTATGCAACCGAGCCGGTGGTCGCTCAAGAGACCAAGACCGGTGTCGCGCTCATGACCAAATCGAAAGTCCCGCTCGTTCGTCAATTCATCGCGCAGAGGTTGTCGGCATCCGCCCGCGTCGCTGCAGGAGGCAAATGAACCGCGTCACTACTTCTCCTCGAGGCCGACGATCACTTCCAAGGATTTTCCGGTCACTGGCGTCGTTGTGACTCGGCCTCCAGGCCAGCGAACCCAGACGGCCGTGGGCTCGCTCGAAGTTCCCATCACCTGTGTCGCACTATCCTGCGACCAATACCCGGAGCCCGCATGGATTTCTCGAGCGGGACCCAGCCGATCGCCGAATTGGAGGCGAATCACCGCTCCAACACCGCGTGGATTGCCTGACACTCCCTTTAGCTTGATCCGGAGACCGCGCGTGGCCCGAACATTCCGGTATAGTTTCGTAGCAACCCCGTTCTGGCTCACGGCGAGATCCGCTCGGCCATCCTCGTCGAAATCACCGACGGCCGCCCCGCGTTGCTCTCCATAAACTCTAATGCCGGATTGCCAGCCGGGAACAGCCTCCAGCAGCCCTTTCCCATCCCCTTTCAGCCAGAGTCCTCGCCCCGCGTCCAGACGCGGCATTTCGGGTTGAGTCGCGAAGAAGTTCTGGCTGAGGAAGACATCCTCGTTCCCATCCCCGTCGAAATCGGCCACATTCACGCTGAACGCAGGCGCGAGTTGGGCTTCGCGCGGCAGTTCGACTTCTTCAAAGCGTCCCCCCGTGTTCAAGAAAACGAGCGAAGCTAGCGTCGTGACCTCAACGCGCCGGGACAGGACCTTTCTCTCACCGAGGGCTTCCTCGAGTGAGGCTTCACTGTAGGCTTTGTGGCTGGAGAAACGCTCGAAGAAGAAAGGCAACGAGGCGGCCATTGAGGCGATCTGCCGGCGGGGAGCGAGCGATCCGGTGACGGAGTCGTATTCCGTCTCGATTAGGTCAACAACCCCAGGCCGGAAAATCTCACCGTAGGCGAGCGTGAGCGGCCGCTCTTTCGACGCAGAGTACGGACTATTCAGTCCCCAGTTTGCTGCGACGATGTCCATTCTACCATCGCCGTTAAAGTCGCCCGTGGCTACTCCTTTCCACCATCCCTTGAATTCGGACAACCCCATTTCAGCGGTCACCTCAAACAGGGCGCCGTCGCGCTTCTGAAAAATCCTGATCGGTCCCCATTCACAAGCCAGAACGAGCTCGGGAAACCCATCGCCGGTGAGATCGCTCCAAACGGCGCCATTGACGATGCCAAGGTTCTCGAGGAGCAGACTATTCCGCACGTCAAGCCGCCATCGTCCGTTTTCGTGGCGATAAATCTTTGAAGGGGCGCCGAGAGGATAGCGGCCCGGCGAAACGCCGCCTCCCACGAACAAGACCGGTTGACCACTCCCGTCCAAATCTCCCAATGCCAACGGACCGGCCGATGACATCTCGGTTGCTACTGGTTGCGCCGCTCGAAAGATCGAACGCTCCAAGCGTATTTCGACGGCTGCATGCGGCGTTGGACCTTCGTAACCCGTCAACCCGGCCAAGAGGAGGTTTCCTCCGAAGCCGGCGTTCCAGCCCGCGAGACCAGCGAGATCACAAGGAATCGCCGCTGCATTTGTGGCATTTATGCTGGTGAAGACGCCTCGACCGTCCGATCGATAGAGGCTCATCGTGCCCCCCGGTCCGGCGCCGATGACCAAATCGTCGTGATCGTCGCCGTCCAGATCGAACCAAGCCAATCCAGGTCCTGACTGGCTCAGTTTAAACGGAAGCAGCGGTTGGCGCTCGAAATCGTTGTAATCGAGCTCGTGGTGAGTGTGCGAAAGCAGGACGCTGACGTCCTGGAAGAAAGGTTGAGCGTTGAGGGTTGAGGATTGCAGGATTTGCGATCTGCGATTTCCGATTTGCGATTGACGATCCGCCTTCAAGGGTACGGCATCATTGTGGTTGGTCGCCGATACGCCGATACCCCGGTTCACCGGCTCGCCGCCGCGCACGCGTGGTTGTCCTCCGCCCTGACGCTCAGACGCTGTGACGTCCGCCACGGGTGCCGCCGCTCCTGCCTCGTCGATCTCATAAACGCGGTTGGCCACGACTCCTGGCACCGTGCTTCGTCCGCCGCTGCGCCAGTGGACTTCGAGGCTCATGCCATCCATCTTCGAGGCAGTGGCGAACACGGCCAGCGCTTCCGAGCCGGAAAGGTATCGTCCTCCGGAGATGATTTCTGTTGTTTGGACAGGAACCGCACCGCTGTGCAACGAGATTTTTGCGCCGATGCCCTGTGTGTTCGGCGGACGACCTTTCAGCCGAACGGCAACCCGCCCGGCGGTCGATACATTACGGTACAACTCCAGGACGCCGTTGAGACAGTTCACCGCGAGATCAGGATCGCCGTCGGCGTCGAAATCACCGAACGCTATTCCGTGGTGAACGGCCGCGTGGTCCAAGCCCCATTGCTCGGTGACCTCCTCGAACCTCCAATTTTGCAAATTGCGAAAGGCAACCACCGGCATCTTGAGGAGCGGGTAAAGCCGGTAATGCTCCATCAATTCCTGCGTGAACACTTTCTGCCGTTGCACTTCATCCTTGAAATCCTTCCAAGAATGTTGGCGCGCGGAGATTTCCATCGAGGCGTCCAAATCTTGAACGTCGCGAAAATGGCCGGCGGGAATGATCAAGTCTTCGTAACCGTCCAAGTCCACATCCAGAAAGACCGGGGACCAGGACCATTCCGATGCCGGGACGCGCCCATAGTCGGCGATTTCGGCGAACGTCCCGTCACCGCGATTTCGAAAGAGCGTATTGCGCATGACCTGAGGCCGGTCATCAATCAGGCCGATTGCCCTTGGCTCCGGCTTTTCTGCAAACATTTGCCGTTTCCGGAGCCGAGAGTCTCGGCTCAACATGTCCAAGACGAAGAAATCGAGATCGCCATCACGGTCAAAATCCGCGAAATCCACTCCCATCGAACTGGAACTTGTCTTCCTCAACGCCAGCTTCTCGGCCAATTTGAAGCGGCCATGGCCGTCGTTGATCCAGAACCGGTCCGGTGTCCAAAAATCATTGCAGACGTAAAGATCCGGCGCCGAGTCATGGTTCACGTCGCGGAACGTGGCGGTCAACCCCCAGTCCAGAGGAGGCGCGGCAAGGCGTTGGCCTTGTTCATCCAGGAACGTTCCATCGTCCCAACGAACCTGCCGGAAACGTCCAGTTCCATCGTTCAGGAAGAGCTGGTCCGGTTGGCCGTATTCCGCCAATTGGCCGCCTCGAAAAAGAAATCGGTCTCGGTCCTTCGCAGCGATCATTGGTTTTCCACCGACGACCGAAAAGCTGAGCCGTCCGGTGTCTCGAACATCGTTTGGGCGGTAGTTGGCGACGTAGAGGTCAAGAGTCCCGTTTCCGTCCACGTCCGCCAACGCCATGGTTGTGCTGCCAAAAGAGCTCCGCGTTCCCGCGTTGGCAGTGTGGTCCACGAACTTCCCGTGCCCATCGTTGAGGAAACAAAGCACGCCCTCACCCAATGTTGAGACCAGGAGATCCAGGAAACCGTCGCCGTTCAAATCGGCAAACACGGCGCCTCGGCAAGCTTTTCGCTCGCAGGCGACGCCTGTTTCTGTTGCGGTGTCCTTGAAGCGCCACCCACCCAGATTTCGATACAGAGCGTTAGGGGTTTCGAGCCCGCAGGCGTATAGGTCCGGCAATCCGTCGTTGTCGTAATCACCCACAGCAACTCCAGAGCCATTGGCCATCACTCGATTGGCCGCAATCGACGCTTCGGAAAGGGTGTTGGAGAAAACGATGCCGGTCTGGGCCGGAGATAAACGGTTAAAGCCGGTGTGTCCGGCTCTGATCTCCCCGAATTCGGCCCATCGGAAGCCTGCCTCTGCCCGCCACAGCCTCCCATCGGCGTGAGCGAGGGCAGAAACGCAAATCAGCGCGCAACCCAACCCAACCGTGAACCAACGCGATTTCATTATCGTGCAAAGACTCCGGAGTTCGAATAACCGAATCCTAAGCTCGAAACAAATCGAAAGTTCTCAATCCTAAGAAGGCATGCCCGCTGCTAAAGGAAGGAATTGACAGATAGAACGAATAGGCAGTCCCTCGTTCCACGCTAAGGCGACCCCGAGTGGGGTCGCCTGTTTGTTTTGAGGAAAGTGCTTTACACCCGGAAGATTCAAATCTAACGTTGCCGCCACTAGGATTAGAACTGAGTCGTCGAACCAAATATTATGGAAGGAAAGTCGAAAACGATAGAGGATTTCCGCGTGCACGAACAAGATACAGGTTCAGCCGACGTGCAAATTGCGTTGTTGACGCAGAGGATCAACCATTTGACCGAGCACCTGCAAAAGAACCGGAAGGATCACAGTTCTCGCCGTGGATTGCTCATGATGGTGGGACAACGGCGGCGGCTTCTCGATTATTTGCACAACACCGATATTCGTCGGTATCAATCGCTTACCAAGAAGTTAAAGCTGCGCAGATAGGTCTCCCTTTCGCTAACTTCAATCTTTCGTTTCGTACTCAACCAGCAGTCAGACCGCGCACTACAAGAAGCGGAGGGCCTCAAATGACGCGGGGAGGCCCCAATGACTTGCACAACCTTCGCGTTAAAAAACCCGTTGGCACTGGGAAATTTCATTCAGTACCTGCGTGACAGGTGCTCACTGAAGTTCCTCTGGGCCAACGGGCATGATTAGATTATTATGTCTGAGAAAATCACGATCCAAGTGGGAACCAACCCCCTGCACCTTGAGACGGGCAAACTCGCCAAACAAGCCGACGGTGCTGTCACCGTCCAAGTCGGAGAAACAATCGTCATCGTGGCGGCAGTCGCTGCCACTTCAGCCAAGCCTGGTCAGGAATTCTTCCCCTTAACGGTCGATTATCGCGAAAAAGCCGCAGCCGCCGGCAAATTCCCGGGCGGCTATTTTAAGCGTGAAGGGCGGCCTACTGAGAAAGAAATCCTCACCAGCCGGGTTATTGATCGACCGATCCGGCCTTTGTTTCCGAAGGGATGGTACAACGAAGTTCAAGTCCAAAGTATTCTTCTAAGCGCCGACGGTGAGAACGATCCGGATGTGTTGAGCATCCTGGGAGCCTCGACCGCACTCATGGTAAGTGATATCCCTTGGGATGGTCCGATTGGAGCCCTTCGCGTGGGCAGGGTTAACGGCAAATTCATCGCCAATCCCACTCACGCCCAAATGGAACAAAGCGACCTCGACCTCATTTACGTCGGCAGGGCGAATGAGCACTTAATGTTCGAAGGCTCCGCCAAGGAGATTTCTGAAACGGACTTCTTGGCGGCGCTGGACTTCGGCAATCAGATGTGCCAACCCATGATCCAAGCGCAGAAAGAATTGGCTGCGAGAGCCGCCAAACCGAAGCGAGCGATCTCCCTGAATCTTGTGCCTGACGAAATCCTCAGCGAGGCTAAGGCCTTGGTGGGCGACCGAATGGTGCCAGCGCTGCTGAACCCGCAAAAGCTGGAGCGCGAGGCAGCCGTCAACGCCTTGACGACCGAAGTCACTCAGAAGCTGACGGAAAGATTTGGAGTGGAGAAGGTCACCGAGTTTGTCGTCAAAGATGCTTTTTACAGCATCCAGAAAGAAACTGTCCGGAGCCTGATCCTGGACCGCAATAAGCGGATGGACGGACGCGGCTTCGACCAAGTGCGCCCAATCTCGTGCGAAGCGGGGGTTCTGCCTCGCGCCCACGGCTCTTCCCTCTTTTGCCGCGGCGAAACTCAGGCCGTGGCTTTGGCGACCTTGGGCACGACTGAGGATTCCCAGGAATTCGATTCTTACACAGGGGGCGCCAGCGAGAAGCAATTCATCCTCCACTACAATTTTCCCAACTTTTCGGTCGGCGAGACCGGGCGCATCAGCGGACCTGGACGGCGGGAAATCGGCCATGGCGCGCTGGCGGAGCGCTCCCTCGAGCCGATGATTCCGCTAAAAGAGTTTCCCTACGCCATCCGTGTGACGTGTGAGATCATGGAATCGAACGGTTCCACTTCGATGGCTTCGGTTTGCGGCGGAAGCTTGGCGCTGATGGACGCAGGAGTGCCGATCAGGCGCCCAGTCGCAGGAATTAGCATCGGGATTTGTGCGGAATACAACGACCAGAAAGAAATCAGTCGTTATCAATTGCTCACGGATATCATCGGATGGGAGGACGCGTTCTGTGACATGGACTGCAAGCTGGCTGGGACGGAGAAAGGGATCACCGGCTTTCAGCTTGACCTTAAATTGCGCGGTCTTCCGCACAAACAGATGTCCGAAGCCGTTGAGAGAGCTCGTATAGCACGGCTTCACATCCTCGGAGAGATGGGCAAAGTCCTCAGCGAGTCGCGAAAAGAGCTCAGCAAGTATGCCCCTCGCATCCTGACGCTTAAGATCAATCCGGAAAAGATTGGCGCTCTGATAGGCCCCGGCGGGAAGAACATCAAGAAGATCGTCGATGAATCCGGCTGCGAGATTAATATCGAAGACGACGGCACGGTAATGATCTACTCCGTGAGCGAGGAAGGAATGAAGATCGCCCGACGGGAAATCGAGAAGATGACTTCGGAAATCGAAGTGGGGAAAACTTACCGGGGCAAGGTCGTCAGCATCAAAGAATTTGGCTGTTTCGTGGAAGTGTTCCCAGGGCAAGATGGCCTCTGCCATATCAGCGAACTCGCCAACTTCCGCGTCAAGCAGGTGGAGGATATCGTTAAAATGGGAGACGAAATCGCCGTCAAATGCATCGGCATCGACGACAAAGGGAGGGTGCGGTTGTCACGCCGAGCGGCGATGGAAGACCGCGACAAGGAAATGGCTCACAAAGGTTAGGGCCTGTCTGAAGCTGGGGTGGCGCGGGCAACCTGCCCGCCCTGGCCAGCAACCTGCCGACCGGAATGGCCGCGGGTGTCGAAATGAAACTCACGCCAAAGCGATTCATCGACCAGGCACCCGTTCGGTCCGGCAAGTTGCCGGAGGGCACAGAGCTGGTAGCCTGTGCTACCCATAAGTGCTTTTTCGACCACTTGCCTTTCCCTTGATCGAGCTGTTAAATCATGTCGTGTCACAACAGCAGACTTTACGGGAGTCGGTGAGTTTCAGCGGAGTCGGGTTGCATAGCGGCAACCGGGTCAACATGACTTTTCTTCCGGCTCCGCCCAACACCGGCGTGCGGTTCCGTCGAGTGGACCTGGAAGGAAAACCGGAACTGGAGGCACGGATCGAGAATGTGTGCGACACGACCCGCTCCACGACCATCGGCAAGGGCAACTTGCGTGTCCATACGGTCGAGCACATCCTGGCCACTTTCGCCGGTTTTGAGGTGGACAACGCAATCGTCGAACTGGACGCCAACGAACCTCCGATCGGCGACGGGAGCGCCCGACCCTATTGTCAGATGGTGGAAGAGGCAGGAGTGACGACGCAGCCTGAGCGGCGAGATGCGTACCGCGTGGCGGCCCCTTTGGAAGTGGACTTGGGCGAAAGTTCGCTCGCTGCTTTCCCGCATGAGAAGTTGAAGATCAGTTGCACAAGCTCAGACAAACACGGACGCTTCACGCAATTTTACAGTGTCGAAATGTCTCCCGACACCTGGAAGCGCGACCTCGCTTCTGCCCGGACCTTCTGTTTCTTCGAGGAGATCGAATACTTGATCAAGAATGGCTTGATCAAGGGAGGCAGCCTCGAAAACGCGGTAGTGATCCGAGATGATGCCGTGTTGACCACAGAGCCCTTGCGGTTCCAAGACGAGTTCGTCCGGCACAAAATCCTGGACATCGTTGGAGATTTGGCGCTGCTCGGACGACCCCTCCAAGGACACGTCGTAGCCATCAAACCGAGCCACAGCGCGAATTGCGAACTGACCCGCCGACTTGATGCCCAGATGCGCAAACCGATCGTCGCGGCACAAGCTTTTGTTCCCCCTCCCGCGGCCGCTACCGCCAAGCAAACGGTCTTGTTGGCCGATAATCCGGCTCCAGAGGTTGCCGCGATAGAGATCGCGGATCTACTCAAGATTCTTCCCCATCGCTATCCGTTCTTGATGGTGGACAAGGTCATCAGGATCGAGGGCAACAAGTTGGTGGCCATCAAGAATGTGACGATTAATGAACCGTTCTTTCAGGGCCATTTCCCCAGCCATCCGGTCATGCCGGGTGTGCTGCAATTGGAGGCGATGGCTCAGGCCGCCGGCATTCTCATGTTAAAGCAAGCGGACAATGCGGGGAAAATTGCCTACTTCATGTCGGCGGAGAGCGTCAAATGGCGGAAGCCTGTCCGTCCGGGAGACCGCTTAGTGATCGAAGTCGAGCTGACCAAATCCAGGGCTAAGATCGGCCGCGCAAAAGGAACTTGTTCCGTGGACGGGGACGTCGTCAGCGAGGCGGAGGTCACCTTTATGCTCATGGAAAAGGAGTAGGATTTAGGATTTATGATCTAGGATTTATGATTTACGATTTATGATTTTCAGGAGGAGATTTCTTTGGTCACTCATTCTTCATCGCCATTGATCTGGTGTTCCTTTATCCACCAGATGTGCGTCATTGAACCGAAGCGCCCGCCCATCGTCCCTCTCCCTTGAGGGAGAGGGAGGATGGTTGAGCGCATTTGGAAGGATCAAGCCGCAGCAATGCGCGCGGCATATTTGATTCCTCACCTAGATGGTTCTGGACCCGGGACCGCCCAAAATCATAAATCATAAGTCATAGATCGTGAATTACATGATTCATCCGACCGCCGTTATTCACCCGAAAGCCCAGGTTTCTCCGAAATGCGAAATCGGACCCTCCTGCGTCATAGGTGAAAATGTCGTTCTCGGAGAAGAATGCCGGCTGCATTCCCACGTCGTCATCGACGGTCACACGACTCTCGGTCGCGGCAACGAGATTTTTCCGTTCGCCAGCATCGGGCTCAAGACCCAGGATTTGAAATGGAAAGGCGGCCTCACGCGCACGCAAATTGGCGAATTCAACACTTTCCGCGAGTACGTCACGGTGAACAGTGCGACCGGTGACGGAGAAGTCACGGTCGTTGGTTCGCACAATCACATTCTGGCCTACAGCCACATTGCCCACAACGTAATCCTTGGCGACCACGTCATCATGTCGAACGTGGCGACCTTGGCCGGACATGTCGTCGTGGAAGATTTCTCGGTGATCGGCGGACTGGCCGCCGTGCACCAATTTTGCCGCATTGGGAAGATGGCGATCGTGGGGGGGTGCTCGAAGGTGGTTCAGGATGTCCCCCCCTTCATGCTCGCCGACGGGAACCCGGCCCAGACGCGAACGATCAACAAAGTGGGCTTGGAACGTAACGGGGTCTCCGAGGAAGCTCAGACCGCCTTGAAGCAGGCTTACAAACTGTTGTTTCGAGAAGGGCTGGCGATCTCCAAAGCCTTGGAGCGGATCGAGAGCGAGTTGCCTCCGCTGCTCGAAATTCGCCACCTGGTGGAATTCACCCGTGCCAGCGAACGCGGCATCAGCAAGTGAACCCACGTAGGCGCGGATGGCTGGATCAGTGGATTGATCCAGCCAGCCATCGGTCCGGTTCCTCCCCGCTATTGCGGCTCTGGGCTGCCCGCGTTAAACTCACGGCATGATTGATGTGGCTGAGACGCTTCCGGCAGGTGTTGATCCGCTTGCCACGCGGCGACCGATGCCACCCGCTCGACCCGACGCTTTGTCGCGGCAAATCCTTGACCTCAAAAAGAAGCTGAATGCGGTCATCCTCGCGCATAACTATCAGGTGCCGGAGATTCAGGATCTCGCTGATTTCGTCGGCGATTCTCTGGGCCTCTCGCAGCAGGCCGCCAAGACGAGCGCCGAGGTGATTGTTTTCTGCGGTGTGCATTTCATGGCGGAGACGGCGAAGATTCTGAACCCGATGAAGGTCGTCGTCCTGCCGGACAAAGATGCGGGCTGTTCATTGGAGGAGAGTTGTCCGGCGGCAAAACTCCAGGCGCTTCAACAAACCAATCCGAACTTCTGGACGATTTCCTACATCAATTGCAGCGCCGAAGTCAAAGCGCTGAGCGACATCATTTGCACCAGCGGCAATGCGGTCAAGATTGCGAACGCGGCGCCGCGGGACCGCGATCTGCTCTTCGTGCCGGATGAGAACTTGGGAGCGTGGGTGATGGAAAAGACCGGCCGGCCTATGACGCTTTGGCGGGGGAGTTGTTACGTGCATGTCGAATGGACGCACGAGAGCATCGTGCGCATTCGCGGCCAATATCCAGGCGCTCCGATCGTGGCTCATCCGGAATGCACCCGGGCGGTGCGGATGCTGGCGGACGAAGTCTGCTCGACCGAGAAAATGGTCGGGTATTGCAGGTCGAGCCCGGCCAAGGCCATCATCATCGCCACCGAAGCGGGCATGCTCCATCGCTTGAGGAAGGAGTGTCCGAACAAAGAATTCATCCCGGCGCCGACCGACAACTGCCGTTGCAACGAGTGCCGCTTCATGAAGATGAACACGCTGGAAAAGCTTTACGACTGCATGGCGAATCTCGAACCCCGCGTAGAATTAAGTGAAGCGACCCTCAGCCGGGCCCGCTTGCCGATCGAGCGCATGCTGGAGGTTTCCGCGCGGTCTTGAGCCGCGGGGCAGGCCTGAATTGAGAATCCCTGCCTGAGCCGCTAGTCGCCAATCTGAATCTTTTGTCTTTCTGAGGTCTGCACGCGTGTCTCGACCGGCGCCCCGCCGGTCGAAAGAGGAGCGTGATCGGGACACGAAACGGTTCCAACGCGAGGATGTGGTCCGCGAGGACGCCGACCACGGCACGCGAGGCGCCAATTCTGTTCGGTAAACAATTTGCTTTGCGCGTGGAACCGTGTGTCTTCTCCCTCTCCTCCCCAAAAAGGAGGAGAGGGCCGGGGAGAGGAGGCGGTTTTCTTATCCATTTCCCCTCTCTCCGGCTCTCTCCCCACTCGTTCCTCGCGGGGAGAGAGAGGAAAATGTCCAGAGCGCTTTTTATGCCGAACACCACTGGCGAGGCGCGTGCGCTCCCCAGCTCGATTGCACCGATACAGCTCAGCCTGCGGTTTCGCCGCGCTGTGTGTTGAGCTTTGCTTCTCCGCAGCTCGGCTGCCATTCGAGGGTGAGGCAGTGCTCTTTGAAACCGAGGTTTCTCCAGAACTCCCTCCCAACCTGGTTCTCGAAGAGGACATCCAGAAGTATCCGGGAGCCGGGTGGAAGAACTTCCGACAACAAGAGCCGCACCGCCTCCCGCCCGATGCCTTTTCTTCGACGGGCCCGCTGAACGTAAAAATGCCGAAGAAAAATGAATCGGTCTCCCTCCGCCTTTTCTGCAAAGCAATAGAGCGCATAAGCCACCACGTCGTCCGTCTCGGCAAAAAGGACCCCGCGGTAACCGTTCTGAAGCCAGTTCCTCATTCGTTCCGACAATTGCGGCAATGCCAGGCTGCCACAGCCCCCCTCGTCCTGAATGAGTTCCTGGTTGAGCTCCGCCAGCAGGTCAACGTCCGTCAAATTGGCTAACCGCCAAGTCAAATTCATCGGTTCTCCTGGGGCGCAGATTTGCAGGCTGTCAGTATCGCCCGAAATCGTCGCAAGCCCCGCAGTTTTGTTGGTGGGGCGAGACACCGTCGAGCCCCTGACTTCATTGCCAGCAAGGATTCCAGGGCTCGACGGAGTCTCGCCCCACCCAGTTTGGTTGCGGCTTCGCCGCGCTGCGCTCGATCGCCGATTTGCAGTCGGCAAGTGGTCGAGCGTTCCCGGCACGCCGGAACTTTCGCAGCGACGCAGAATGCAATTCTGTGATACGCCAGATTGGAAATCTGCGCTACTGAGCAATCGTTCACGCGAACAGGCTGCCCGGATCGGCCGCGGACGGCACGATTTTCCCGCCCTCAAAAACGTTTTCCAGACGCCCTTGTTTCCATCGGCGCAGACGGTACAGCGTGGCGAACGCAAAATCCGGCGCGGCTTCTCCTTGACCGCCGACGAGTTCACTGCCCCGACGCACATTGTCCTGCATCCAGGGAGGCAGGAAGAGATGAAATGGATTTCGTTTCACCTCCCCGGCGTGAAACGATGTGCCGGCCACCATGTCCGCCAAATCCTCCGGCGTCGATTCCACCATCAGGTTGGGATTGGCTATCTGTCCCCAGAACTCGGTCTCGACCACGAAGCACTGGAATTCCGGCCCCAACGTTCTGAACGCGTCCGTCACCAGCAAATGCGTTCCGATATGGGTGCTGTTCCAATCCTGTTCGTGCGGGAAGAACACAACCTTGGGGCGATGCTCCGACAAAATCTTCGCGATGGTCCGAACGGATTCAGCCCATGCGGTTGGATCCTGTGTCCGGGCCTTGGCGTTGATCGTTTCTAAACCATTGGGCTGGGTCTGCACCAAACCGTAGCCCAAGTAACCGCACGCTCCCTGAAGTTCCCGGAATCGCTCCGCTTGCCGCGCTTTGTTGCTCCCTTGGGTCACCGCGACGTTAATGATCCTCATGCCAGCCTGCCGCGATAATCGCAGCGGAAGCCCGCCGATGATGCATTCGTCGTCCGGGTGCGGAGAAAAGATCAAGACGTTGGGAGCATCGTCCGGAAGGTCCAGCGAACGGTTTCCGGCAAATCCTCCTTGCGGCAGAGCTTTTCCTTCCTTCAACAGCCTGACGTATTCGCCGACAAAGTTCTGATAAGGATTCATAGTGTGTTAATCAGAATTATTAAAGAGTTCAGAAGTTGATGGACCCCCCGAACCGTCCTACGGACACCCTCTCCCCATCGGATGGGGAGAGGGATGGGGTGAGGGGCATCCTTCATGTGAACTTACCTATGAACGCCTTAATATCACGCAAGACAGGGCAAACTCGCGGCGGCAATCGCTTGGCCGTGCCTTTTTTCTTTTTCGTCCGGGAGATGAAACGTGATTCGCTCGCCAAGTTCCGGCATTTCCGCCTTCACAACCTCTTTCGCGCCCGCCACAATCACATCTCCGCCCGGACCAGACATCACGCGCCCCAAGACAAGCACGTGGTCGAAGTCGTAAAACTCCGTGTAATGCAGAATCGCATATCCCAAGTAAGTCCCAATGGTCCGATAGATGCGCTCCGCCCGCTCGTCGCCGTCGATCATGAGAGCCTGGACTTGCTTGAGCTTCTCCGGCAACGGCAGGGCCGTCTCGATTTCGATCCCATCGGCGGCCAGCAAGCGGCCGACACACTGTTGCGAAAAGTATTGCACTCCGCATCCGTAATCACCCGACCATTCATCGACCGGCGCACGGGGGTTGTAGTCGATGGGAGCAAACGCCAGTTCATTCAGCCACGTGGTGATGTTGCCATCGCGGTTGACATAACCTCCGGCCATGCTGCTGCCCATCGCGATGCCGAGCACGCCGTTCGTTCCAAGCGCAATGGATCCCGCCAGTGCCGTCACCTCGCCGTCGTTGGCAACTTCAAAAGGAATGCCTCCCCACGCCCTTTTCAATTCCAGGAAAAGGTCCTTCACCCGCGCGTTGAAAACCGACGGTGGCACGCCACGGAAAAGCGACGCAACTTTGATGCGGTTGTTCACGATCACCCCGGCGGAACTGCCGCCGATGGCATCGACTCGCGGCATATGCGCCGCCGCCGTCTTCAGCGAATCCATGATTTGCTCGAAGTGCCATTGGGGGTCGGCCTGGGGCACGGGATTCCAGACCGTCTCTTCACTAAACACGCATTTCCCATCGATCACCGCGGTCACTTTTCGATCGCTTCCGCCCAAGTCGAAGCCGATGCGGCAACCCTTGAGATGCCGGCCAAGCGGTTTGCTAGTCGAACGGGCCGGGGGGATGTCATGGGTGTGCACGATCTCAAGCGGGTGTTCGTAAACGCGGCTGCCCATGATGTCCGCGTCGAACTTGCCGGTCGGGGATTCGCGGTAGTGCCTGCGCAATTGATCGGCGAGTTCCTTGGGGCCGGAGATGTAAATGCGAAAGCCGCCACGGGACCAAAGGAGGAACTTCACGAGGCGCTCGACATGGGTGAAGTTCGTGGCCGCGTTCGGATGATTCCCGGGCAAAACGAGGGTCGAATGATGAAACATCGACCCGTCCGCTTGTTCCAAGCCGAGGGTGATCTGAATCGGATTTTTGGACGCCCGCGCGGCGTTGGCGAAAGCTTTGTTCCACAGCGCGGCGGGCCGAAATGCAGCCTCGAGGATCGGAAACACCCTGGGCTCGACGAGAAATGGGATGTCATCGGTCATTTGAAGAACGCAAGATCATTGGGACTTCTATACCACGCCCCTTCAGAGATGAGCAAGCGGCAGACGGATGAATTCAGCCATTCTTCCGATGAACCCCGAGGTGTGGCGAGACTCCTGTCGAGCCCTGGCATTATTTCGGGCAAAAAAGTCAGGGCTCGACGAGAGTCGCGCCCCACCTGTTGGCTGGTTCATGGGAAGAATGGCTCGCGACAATCATCCCTGCCTCTCCATGTCACGGGCGTATTTGGCATAGCGGGCGGCGCAATTGCACTTGGCCCGATGATACAACGCCTTTTGCCCGGCAGAGGTTTTGGCTTCGTCACCGCCCCATGCTTTCAAAACGGGCTCCTGCAAGGCGCGGGCGAAGGAGAAACTCAATTCCCAAGGCGTCCGGCCGATCACATTCATCGCGTGCAAATGGGCCGTGGCGCGCTCCGGCGTCTGGCCTCCGGAAAGAAACATAACTCCGGGCACTGCCGCCGGCACAACTCGGCGCAAACAGTGCAGGGTCTTCCGCGCAACCTCGTCTGGCCCTGGTTGGTCGGGGCAGTTCAGTCCCGGCACAATCATATTGGGCCGGAGCAACATTTGTTCAAGCACGACCCTATGATCCATGAGAGCGTCAAACACGCTCCGCAACGTGGCGGCGGTGACCTCGTAGCAATGCTCGATCGTGTGGTTCCCGGTCATCAGAACTTCCGGCTCCACCATTGGCATCAGACCCGCTTCCTGGGACAGCGCCGCATAGCGAGCCAGCGCCTGGGCATTGGCTGCGATGGCAAAAGAGGTGGGAAGTCCATCTCCGATCTCGATGACCGCCCGCCATTTGGTAAACCTAGCGCCGAGCTGTTTGTATTCCGCCAACCGATCCGCCAGTGTGTCGAGGCCTTGGGTCACGCGCTCCTTGGGAAACCGAGGCAAAGGCTTCGCGCCCAGATCCACTTTGATGCCCGGAATCATTCCCAGCTTGGTGATCCACTCCGGAAAAGCGACACCCTCTTTGGTGCATTGGCGGATCGTTTCATCGTGCAGAATGACGCCGCTGATGAAGCGGTGCAAACTTGGCGTCGCAAAAAGCATTTCGCGATAAGCGCGGCGGCTATCTTCAGTGCAAGCGACGTTCGACGCGGCGAACCGTTTTTCAAGCGTCGGCAGACTCTCGTCCGCGGCCAAAATTCCCTTTCCCGGCGCCACGAGCGCTTTGGCCATGGTTTCCAGTTCGTTCATGTCGGTGAGCCGTGGTTCCCGTTCAACAGTCTGCCTCACTCTTACCGGTTTTCCCGTCAAGCGTCAAAGGTCCTCGTACGGGGGGTGTCGGCTGATTGTATGTGGCGACAGGCGTCCGCGCCTGCCGTAGCTAGCATCATGCCGCCCGGAGTTGGCTGGAAACCTCCGAGCGCCTCGGATCCTTCATGCCGTTTTCGTCGGGCAAACGCCTCGGCCCAACGGCAAGAGGGATCCCCGCCACTACTGTTGCCGCCAACTCACCGATGGGCTCTCTCGCGCCTCACATTAAGGGTTGCCAGAGCTCAGAATCCCTGATTCAGTTGCAGTGTTATCGCTTCACAGCGAGAAGCCTTGTTCGTGTGATTTACACTCTATGAAAAACATTCCATTCGCCTCTCGGAACGGCCGGCCAACGTCCGGCCAACTTATTCTTCCTGAAAACAAACTCTCCGTTGCATCGCTGGTCGGTCCGGCAAGGTCCTGGCGGGGCGCGTTCACGCTGATCGAGTTGCTCGTCGTGATTGCGATCATCGCGATTCTGGCCGGGATGCTCCTCCCCGCGCTGTCCAAAGCCAAAGACAAGGCCAAGGTTATCCATTGCGTGAACAATCTCAAACAGATGGGCATCGCCCACCGCATGTACGCGGACGATGACGCGAAAGGCACATTGTCCGGGACGCCGACGGATGGCAGCGATGATCTGACCTGGATGGTCCCGTTCTATATCCAGTCCGCGCAGTCGCGTTCCGTCTTTGTTTGTCCTTCCACGGACAATTTCATCGGGACCAACATATCGAAGCTCAATGGCCGCGACATCTACACCGACCTGCAATACCAGGCTCCGTACAAACGGGCGCGAGGCGCGGCCACGCGGAATTCGGATTTGCGCGGCGTCAGTTACGAACCCAACGCCTTCATGAATTGGGTCATCCGCAAGACCGATTCGACCGTCCAGGGCTACGTCCACAAGAGCACTGCCTTTGGACTCAAAGGGAACGTCTATGGCCCTTCGGATATTCACTTGGTCTTCGATGGCGACCGGCAAGGCACGGGAGCAATCAACAACTATCCCGACAAGAACGACGACCACGGGGCAGCGGGGCTGAACTTCCTCTTCTGCGACATGAGTGTGAGATGGGTCAAGGGCGGCACCAATTACTTGCGGGCTTACGAGATTTCCCAAGACGAAAACCGTTCGACGCCGTAGGGCTTGTCTGAATAGTTCCCTCTGAACCTTGGAGCGCAGATCTCCGATCCGGCGCATTTCTATGCCCAATCTGGAGCGCGCCGGGTCGGTGAACGGCGCTCCAGTTCCAGGACGCCATGCGCGTTATGAGGCCGAGGAGTCACCCCACGCAGGCACTGCTTGTGCTACCTTTAGAGTGGAAGTCAGATCAAGCGAATGCCGCTACAACTCCAGCGCCGCGAAGACTCGCCGTTTCGTGGGCTACTCCACCTGCCGGCTGGCGGGCTGGTAGCCCGCCAGAACGGGCAGGTTGCCCGTTCCACCGGTTCTGTAAGCGCATCCTTTCGGCTGCAACTCAGAGACGCCATCTTGTGTTCGAGCTGCCTGTTTATACTCGGATTCCAGTCCTTGGTCGCTGGTCAAGGTAGTCTTCCAAACGGACTTGCCTCGCCGGAAGGCAATCAACCTTCCCAATCGGCCAACCCCGCCGAAGAACCGACAATCCGGGTTTCCGCCGGAGAGCATGGGTTGGTGACTCCCATGGGCGCGATCAAGGTCGCGTACAACAGCCACTTGACCTTGGCCGCAGTTCCCGATGCCGGTTACGTCGTGGACCACTGGATCGTCGATGGACGCAACACCAAGCGCGGCGGCGAGACCTTGTTCCTAACGTTCCTTCAGACGGATCACACCGTCCGAGTTACGTTCAAGGACCCGCTTTCCGAGGGAACGGTACAGTTCAACAATCGTGTCCCGCCGTTTCTGGATGCGAGAGTCGTCACTTCTTCCTTCGATGGAAGGTTCAGTACAGATGTCAGCGAGGGTTTTACAGCTCAGTTGTATGGTGGACCCGGGGAAAACAGCCACCTCTCCGCAATGAAGCCTCTGTTCCCAACAACGACGTTCCGAACAGGGTATGCGGCAGGCTACGTGAATCCGGTCGTTGTTGCGGTTCCTGGATCTCCGCCGGGCTCAAGGGTAACGCTGGTCATGCGAGTCTTCAATGGGCCGACCTTCGAATCATCGACAAGTTCCGGCACCTCCAATCCAATCAACGTCACGCTGGGCGGCGGGCTTCTCCCGCCGGCGCCTCTGGTTGGACTGGCAGGCTTTGTTTTTCCGTTTGGTCCATCGCTTCTCCCAGCCGGTCGTATCCAGCCAGCCAGCGAGACGGCGTTCGTCGGCGACCGCGTCACCTTCAACATGACACTTGAACCACGCAGTTTCACTGTTGGTGTCAGTTTCCAGTGGCTCTTCAACGGCACGCTGATCCCTGGAGCGACATCTCCCTCTCTCACCTTGCAGAACGTGCAACAGAACCACGCCGGCGACTATGCGGTTCGCGTGATGAATCTCTACGGCTCGACTCAAAGCGCTGCGGCAAGACTAACCGTCGTCGCGCCGTCGGAAGTGGGCGACTTCGATGGTGATGGCCAAGCGGACCTCCTGTTCCAGGACGCAGCAGGATTCGTCGCCGCCTGGCTGATGGATGGAAGCCGACTGATGGCAGGCTCCTTCCTGACTCCCAATCAAGTGAGCGACCTGATCTGGCGGATGGTGGGCGCCGGCGACTTCAACCGCGATGGCCGCCAGGACGTGTTGTTCCAGCACGATTCAGGTAAACTGAACTTCTGGCACATGATTGGCGTGACCCGGATTTCCAGCACGACAGCGATCTTCCCCGAAACGGATATCGAAGGATGGCGAGCGGTCGCCACAGGCGACTTCAACGGCGATGGCAGATTCGACGTAATTCTCCAGCACACCGACGGGAGTTTGATGGCTTGGCTGCTGGACCAAGCGCGGCGGATTGACAACCCGAAGCTCGACCCCAGCCACCCTGGCGACGCCGGCTGGCGAGTGGTCGGCGCTGGCGACTTCAATCGGGACGGCAAACCCGACTTGGTGTTTCAACATGTGGACGGCGATATTGCAGTTTGGATGATGGACGGCACGCGCTTGATCGAGGCCGCCTGGCTCGAACCGCCGCGTCCTGATTCCGCGAATTGGCGCGTGGCCAGTGTCGCTGACTTGAACCGCGACGGGAGCCCGGACTTGGTCTTCCAGCATGCAACAGAATCCACGCTGGCGGTTTGGTATTTGGCAGGCCGGCAAGTGACGTCGGCAGCGCTGTTGAATCCATCGCAACCTGGAGGTACCTGGCGCGTCAGAGCGCCTTGACACGGAGCGCCGATCTCCGACCCGGCGCGATTCTCAGCGCGCACTGATTCGCGCCGGATCGGAGATCGGCGCTCCGGTTCAGCGACGCAATGCGGACCAGGGCGTCAGGATTTGCTTCGAATTTCGGATTGGACCAACGCCGCTTGACTGAAGTCAACACACCTCTCGAATTCGAACGGACATAGTAACCCCGTTGCGTCTGAACTCGTCCTAGGACCATTGTATGAGCATGAAACTGAAATACGGCATCTTCATTCCAACCCGAACACTTCTTTGCGCCGCATTGACGGCTCTATCATCCTTTTCACTCCACACCCTTCCCATCATCACCAATGTGATCGAGACCGGAGGCGATGGCGAAGCCACCGATACCATCACAGCGAAATGGACCGGCGTGTCGTTCAGCAACGGCATCGCCGGTGAATTCCTCACTCCGTACACCGTTCCGCGTTTCGGCGAGGACGTGCCGGCTTACGTCGATCGACTCCACCAGTGGAACGGCGCGACTGCGGCGCTGCCTTTGCCGAACTATTTGGCCGGCGGCGAGTACATCATGATCGGCAACGACAATAAGGATAATTATTCGCTGGTTCTGGAAATCACGCTTTCGGAACCCGCGACGGTTTATTTGCTCATCGACAACCGGCTGACCGACGGCAGCGGGGCTAATCCACCCGAAAGCAGCGCGCTGCCGAGCGATTGGACCACGATGAATTGGGTAGCCACGGAAGGTTACGCTCCGGTCATGACGGGTTGGAATCGGACGGCCGACCCGGCCATTCCGGATGAAGTTGGAGTTGATGAAGGCGGTGATGGCGTAGGGCCGGGAGCGGCGATCAATAATTACTCTTCGGTTTTCTCAAAAACAGTCAAGGCAGGCACGCTCACGATTTATGAACCGGGCCTCGGCACCGGAAACATGTTCGGCATCGTCGTCAAGGGGCTTCCGGGGTCGGTCAGCAATCCGCCGCAAATCGCCAGCCTGAACCCCACCAACAATGTCATCTTCCACGACGCCGCCAGCGGCTTGAATTTCTCCGCGACGACGACCGCTCCCAATCGCATTGAGGCCGCCAACGTCAAACTGGAGCTCAACGGAACCGACGTCTCAACGGGCGTGGTCCTTGGGGGAACTTCCGCGAGCCGAACAGTCTCTTACAACAGTCTCAAGCCCGACACGATCTACACCGCGCGCATCGTGGTGTCGGATCAGGCCGGCCGCGCGACGACCAACCTCTTTAGTTTTGACACCTTCAGCGCGAGCACCGCCGTGGCGATTGACGCAGAGGATTACAACTACGACGGCGGCAAGTCGCTGACGGCGCCGAAACCGGCCGGTTACGCCAACCTGACCGGCAAGCCCGAAGCCGATTATCACGATGAGAACACGACAACCGCGGCGACCCAATACCGACCTGGCGATTACGTCGGATTGGCGGCATTGAACGACGGAGCGCGCCCGGGTTTTGCCAGCGGCACGGATTATCAAGTGACCCAAATGACCGCGGGCGATTGGCTGAACTACACCCGTGCCTTTAACAACAATACCTACAACATTTATCTGCGCGCGTCGGGCGGCGGCAGTTCACGACTGCGCCTGGACAAAATTAGCGGCGACCCGAGCGGCACCAGTCAGACGCCATTCGCGGTCGGCAGATTCGCTGTTCCTGCGACGGCGAGCGCGACGCCATTCACCTATGTGCCATTGGCCGATGTTTCGGGAAATCCTGTCGCGATGGCGCTCTCAGGAGCCGCCACTTTGAGACTGACCGCGCTTCCGGGGGCGGACGCAAGTGCCCAGTTGAATTTTCTCCTGTTTGTGCCGGCGAGTGCGGCGGCTCGTCCAGCTTACGTCAGCGACGTTTCACCGGCCTCGAACGCGGTTAATGTCGGAGTCGATGCGGTCGTCAAAGCGTATCTGGTCAACGGCACGGCGACAGTGACGCCTGGCAGCGTGACGCTCAGTCTGAATGGGAACAATGTGACCAGCGCGGCGACGGTTTCGCCGACCGCCGACGGCGTTCTGGTGGCGTATGATCCTCCGGGACCGCTCGCGATCAACTCGACCTTCACGGCAAACCTCAGCTTCAAGGACGCCGCGGGCGCTTCGTTCACGCATCAATGGACGTTCAAGACGGTGCCGTTCATTCCGAACATCACGAAAGTGGTCGAAAGCGGCGGCGATGACGAAGCCACCGATACGGTGACGGCCAAATGGACCGGCGTTACGTTCAGCAACGGCGTCGCCGGTGAGTTCCTCACGCCGCTCACGGTTCCGCGCTTCGGCGAGGATGTGCCCGCCTACGTGGACCGACTCCACCAATGGAATGGCGCGACGCCGACGATTCCGCTGCCCAACTACCTCGCCGGTGGCGAATACATCATGAGCGGCAACGACAATCGAGATAATGCTTCCTACCAATTGGAGGTCACCGTCGCCGAACCGGCGCGCGTGTATGTGCTCGTCGATAATCGCCTGGGGGACAGCGACGGAGCCAGCCCGCCCGACTTCTCCACCGGAAGCATGAGCTGGCTTTTGGACAACGGCTGGACGCCTGTGACGAATGGATTGAACCGGACAGCAGATCCGACACTTCCGGACGAAGTGGGCGTGGACGAGGGTGGTGATGGCGCCGGCCCCGGTGTTGCCATCAACCAATGGTCATCGGTTTACGGCAAGAACGTTCCGGCGGGCACGTTCTCTCTTTTCCAGGCGGATAACGCGGGCCAGAACATGTACGGCGTGGTCATCACACCGCAGTTCTCGCTGCCCACGGTCACCCTGACGAGCCCGGCCGATGACGCTTCGTTCCCCAACCTCCCGGCTACTGTCACTCTGACGGCGGACGCGGCGGTCACAGGAGGGAAGATTAGCAAAGTCGAGTTTTTCTACGCGGCGACGAACAAGATCGGAGAAGCGACAGCCGCTCCGTTCCGCGCGGTGTGGAGCAACCCCAATCCGGGCCGTTATACTCTGACCGCCATCGCAACGGATGCCAACAATCGCAGCACGGTCTCCAAACCGGTCAGAATCGTCGTCGGAAAACTCATCAGCATCAATTTCCAGGCGGCCACAGCGACGACGCCGGCGGGCTATTGGGCAGATGTCGGCGAAGTCTTTGGCGACCGAGGGAACGGATACAAATATGGTTGGGACGACGACAACACCCAGCATGCCCGCGAACGAAACTCTGTCAATTCTCCGGACAAGCGTTACGACACCCTTAATCACATGCAGAAAACGTCGCCCCTTCCTGCGGGACGTGTGTGGGAGATTGAGGTGCCCAACGGCCGCTATAGCGTGTTTGCCGTCTCAGGCGATCCCGACAATCAAGACAGCGTATATGACCTGCAAGCGGAAGGCGTCACCATCGTCCGCGGCACTCCGACGGCGACGATTCGCTTCTTCGAAGGGACGGGAATAGTCACCGTGAACGACGGCAGGTTAAGCTTGAGCAATGGTCCGACGGCGTCGAACAACAAGATCGCCTTTGTGGATGTTGCCGCGCTGCCCGCAGAAGCGCCCAAACCTGTCTTTGGCAAGCCGGTCCTCAACGGCACGACACTGACGATCACGTGGACCGGTGGCGGCAAATTGCAGGAGGCGTCCGACGTGACGGGACCTTGGCGCGACGTGGCAGGAAGTCCGTCCGGCACCTTCACCACGCAGACTGTGGAGCCCCGGAAGTTTTATCGATTAGTCGTCCCTTAGCCGGGCGTTTCATCTCTCCACCGAAAATGTGACATCGCTCTCCAGCATCGCCGGCATCGGCATCAGGTTCCTGTCCGGTTCGACGCCTCCGTTGTCGCGTCCATCGCGGTCGACGCTGTAAACACGGTAGCCGGCGGCCAAACGCTTATACCGGATGGGCCGGCCATCGAATGGATCCGCGGGTACTTCCGAGATGAAAGCCGGGATGAGCGACTCCAGCTTGTCGGGCAATCTTCCGGAGTGCCGGCGGCGGAAGCGCTCAATGGCCAGTCCAGCCAGCGTAGCACGGCGGCGCGCTTCCAGGATTGCGGTGGGCACAATCAAAGTTTCAAACACATACTTCGAGCTAAAGGGCAACGGTTGCGGAGGTGAACCGGGATGAACCGGTCCGGGATTGGCGGCGACGAGCTGTTCCGCTCGTCGGAATCGTTCCGGCCATGGCTGCTCCGCCAGGCGTGTGAACTCCGCCATGGTGTCCAAATAGAAAACAAAGTCGCGATCATCAGCACCGATCAAACGACGCACTTGACTTCGCACCTGCATTCCGATGACTTGCCATGTTCCCGGTCCGCCCGGCCGGATGAGGTGGTGCAGAGTCGGCGGTGATCGAAACCATTCCAGTCCCAAGCATCGCTCCCCGATCAACGCTTGCCGCAGATCCAGGCTCCTCCCGGCCTCCAGGAGTTCTTTCTGGAAAAAAAAGATCTCCGGCTCCGGAACGAAATGGTGAGTCAGCAACCATGGCATAGCGTTGAAAGCCATTTCAAAGGAGAATATCCGCATGTAACCAAGTCCCAAGGCAGATTCATGGTCCAACGAATGCCCAAGCTCGAGCAAGCGATGCAACGATGATAGCGCAGCCTCAATGTCTCCATCCTCAGCACGGAGCAGGATTTCGTAATACAGCAGGCGGCTGATTGTCCAGAGGGCTTCGAACTGCGGAGGAGCACGTCCGCCTCCTGACTTCCGGGCCTGAGCATACCGGCCTGCTCGCAACGATGGGGCTTCGCGAACGACCGCCAGAGCCGTTTCGTTGGAGGACAGAGCGGTCGTCATGGCCTGTTTAGTACTGCTCTGGAGCCAATGCTGAGGGTTGGCCAAGGGAGCGCCAAATCCTGGAAGGTTTGGAAAAACCCACGGCGGGAGCATGTGAAATGGCATCGATTGAGAAAAGGCACGTTCCAGCACCTCGGCTGCATTCACGGCGTTCGTGAACGGGGGCCGGGCTCGGTCCAATTCATCCAAAGTCGTCGGAATCCCTGCCTTTTGCAGCGCGCTCAATCGGTTCGCGATTTCTCGCTTGAGCCAGTAGCGATAACCGCCGCCGGACAAGACCAGAATGAGCATGGACGTTACGGCCCAATTCAACTTGCGGTTTCTTGCCCATCCTCTGATTCGAGATGATTTGCGCTGCAGACGGCTGGAATCTGGAGATCCGTCTGGAATTGTTGTCTCTAGCCGCGGGGCATGTGTCGCCGCCGCCGAATCAAGTGATCTCGAGACGACGCATTGAAGTTCTCCCTTTCCCCACGGCGATCGTTGAGGGGAGGGGAGAAGGGCCGGCTCAAGCGGCTCCAAATTGCCCTCCTCTCTCCGGCCCTCTCCTCCATCTGATGGAGGAGAGGGGGAGGAAGCAGTCATCCGGCTCTTTGATCCAAGGTTGGAAGGATCGGCAGGCCGAGGTTGATCGACTCCGGCGGCGAGGGCCCGGGACTCCTCCACGGCGCTCCTCCAATCCGACGGGCTGGCCGCAATCGTCCGCAAGAATCGCAGGAAATTCCGCCGCGCTGACCAGACGAGCATCAGATCGAATCCCAAGGCCACCGTTAGCCAGCAATAAGGCCGCGCGAGGAATGGCAACTGGCGGTGGCCAATCCAGACCCAAACAAGCGCAGCCGCGGCAAGCAACGAATAAGCCAGCCACCGGAGCCCGAGAACGCGAATTAATGTGCCTGCGATCGCTCGGTTGAAGCCGCGCGCCGTCAGTCCGAGCCACATTCCGACCCAACGCAGGGCCGCGAAATCTGCCATCAAGACCGGCAGGCTTGCCAGAAGCCCGTCCCGGCCGGTTTGGGAGGACGAGCCGCGGCCTGCCGCCTCGACGATTCCCAGCCACGCGAAGAGCGTGAGGCCGAAAGTGGCCGCGATGGGCCAAGCGAATTGCCGGCGAAGTGCCAGGCTCTGCCCCCGGATCAGTGCTTCGACTGGAATCGGCGCACAAAGCAGCAATTCAAGCGCGCCGCACCGGCGGTCCTCGATCCAGCGGTGGCACGTCTCGCCCGTGAACCAGATCTTCAACAACACGTGCAGCAGGAAAACCAGCAACAGCGCCGATTCATAGAATGCGATCCGGTATTTCAAGTAAATCCACAGTCCGATTCCGCCCAGTGTGAGAATCAGAAACCAGACCGAGCCTGCTCGAGAAATAGGACAGGCGTCTTGCCGGTCTGCTTTTGGTTCAAGAAACCACCCATCACAGGCAGGCTGGAAGCCTGCTCTACGCTGGGAAATCGGTTCATCAACAATCCTCCTGGAGCCTGCGCAATTGAACCAGAAGTTCAAGTGGCATTTGACCGGGCGCGCATCCAGAATTTGTCCGTCGCGGCAGGCGGCTCGCCCGCCGTAGAGGACGCGCGTCTCGCCGCCCGCCGCTGCCGTGAACTCACCGACGACTTCCGAATGCACTGCCCCGAAGAAGCGCACAAAAATATCGAAATGCGAGTTCACTCTTGTTGCCTTGCGACTGGGTGGTTACGTTCCTTGTACGGCCTCAGTCTTGCCGGGTGTAGCGCAGATTTTCAATCTGCTGTATCGCCGAGTTGCACTCGGCTGGACGTTCGAGACTGAGGGAGTGGTCGAAAATTCAAGGCGTCCGCAGAATGCAATTCTGCGACACAGCAAATTGAAAATCTGCGCTACGAAATGGCCGCTCTCTCGCTGGGCCAGACTGACCGATTACCGTTGCTCCAAGAGTGTCATGAACACGACGAAGACAATCATGTTCGTGGAAACCCCCCACGCCAAATTTGGCGCGCATTGGGACCATGAACCCACCCCTTCCCCTCCCAGGAGGGGAGCTACGTTGCGTGCGCCGATTGCAGGTTCCCCTCCTGGGAGGAGTGCAGGGGTGGGTCGGTTCATGGAGAGACTCAACGATCACGAAGTCGAGCATTGGAGCCTTGAACCGACGATCGGATCGGAGCGCGGGCGGCTCGCCCGCACCTTCGGGATGAACTCCGAAACTCGCGGGCGAACCGCCCGCGCTCCGGTTCGTCGGTTCACGGAAAGCCGTGTCTCTCAGGTTTTCCATCAGATTTGGAAAGGGCTCTTCGTCTTACAGGTCGCGGTTGTTTGCCTCGCGGCGTCTGACGACGAAGATCTCTCCTCCAAGGTGAACCGTTACATGGAGAAGTTGGCCAAAGCAGGCCAATTCAGCGGCTCGATCCTCATCGCGCGAGATGGCGAAGTGCTCGTCAGCCAAGGCTACAGTCTCGCGAACCGCGAACACGAGATTCCGAACACGCCGCAAACCAAGTTCCGCCTGGGCTCGCTGACGAAACAGTTTACGGCCATGTCGATTTTGCTCTTGCAGGAAGACGGCAAGCTGAGTGTTCGGGACCCTGTCTGCCGGCATGTTCCCGATTGCCCTGAAGCCTGGAAGCCTATCACCATCCACCACCTGTTGACTCATTCATCCGGGATTCCCGGTTTCACCGAGTTCCCGGACAACGAGCAGTTCGAACGCCTGCCGACCACGGTTACGAATACGGTGAATCGATTTCGCGATAAACCGCTCGAATTCGATCCAGGCAGCCGTTTCAAATACTCGAATTCGGGTTACGTGCTTTTGGGCTACATCATCGAACGCGCGTCCGGCCAAAGTTACGAGTCCTTCCTGCGGGAGAGAATTTTCAAGCCCTTGAGAATGGAGAACAGCGGGTACGACCACCCATGGATGGTCCTCAGACACCGAGCTTCTGGATACGCCAAGCGCGACGGCCAATTAGCAAACTGCGTTTACTTCGAAATGGACACGCCGCACGCCGCCGGAGCGCTCTACTCGACTGTCGAGGACCTTCTGGTGTGGAACCAGGCGCTCGATCGCAACCGCTTTGTCTCCAAGAAAAGCCTGGAGGCCATGTTCACGCCGGAAAAAGGCGGTTACGGCTACGGATGGGTCATTCGCCAGCGGTTCGGACGGAAGTGCGCCGAACACGGCGGGGGAATCAGCGGTTTCTCGACGTTCATTGAACGGTATCCTTTGGACAAGGTGGTGGTGATTGTCCTGAGCAACTACCAATTTGCCGTTTCCGGCCAGATCGCGCACCACCTCGCAGGGGTGGTTTTCGGGGAGCCCGTCCCGTGATTGCTGATTCGGGGCCCTGGCAAACGCGCCAAGAAGGTGGCATCTCGCCACGGTAATTCTGCCCATGCGCACCCTTGATCCGGAGCGCCGGTCTCCGATCCGGCGCGATTATTTGTTCACTGGGCTTCGCGCCGGATCGGAGACCGGCGCTTCGAGGTTCATGGGCAGCTTCGACCTCCAACTTTGGAGGCGCATTGGGACTATAAACCTGGGCCTTGGGTTTGGAGCCCCGGCTTGAGCCGGCGGGCGCTCGACCAATACGCCGCGCCGGAACTCCGTCAGCCTCGCCGTCTGAAGGCCGGACTCCGAACGAGAGGGTTCATGGAGAGAATTGCTGATCCTCCTAACTTAGCGCCAATGGAATTTGCCGTTGCCGTGCCCGAACTCAGTGGTACTCTGCGGCAAACCAACATCAAACCGCATGAAAGGATTCACCGTCATTGCTTCGGCGCTCTGCTTGTGGCTCGCGGGCGCCGCCGGAGATCAAAAAATGCAGACCACGACAATTCCCGCAGATTGGACCGACAAGGTCACCGACACCGCGCAACTTCCCGTGGAGAAGAACTCTTGGGGCACGCTCCAATGGTTGTGCAACGGCAGACTTTCTCCCGGCGCGGCACAGACCGTCGGCATCGCGACGATCCTCCCAGGCCAACGGAACCCGGTGCATTTCCACCCCAACTGCGAGGAAGTGCTTCACGTCCTGGCTGGCCGCGGGCTGCAAAGCTACAACGGCCGCACCATCGAGTTGAAGGCAGGGATGACCATCCGCATTCCCGCCGGCGTGAAACACAATCTGGTGAACACGGGCACCGAGCCGCTCAAGGCTCTGATCTCGTTCTCGGACGGAGATCGGCAGACGGTTTTCCTCGAGGCGCAGCCGGAGAAGTGACTTATGAATCGACGTAAATTCCTCAAATCAGTGACCGCCGTTTGCGCGGCAAGCGGATCATTGCCCGCCTTCGCTGCGGAGAATTCGCCGCCGCCAGCCGCGGCTCGCGCGAAGTTGCCTCAGCGTCCGCTCGGCCAGACCGGCATAAAGGTGAGCACGCTGGCCCTGGGAGGTGTTATTGGAATGCAACTCCCGCCCTCGGCCGCGCACGATCCGGTGGCGCTGGCCGAAACCGCCCTGGACTTGGGCATCACCTACTTCGACACGGCCCCGTCGTACAACAACGGCCAATCGGAAACCAACTACGGGCAAGTGCTGGCCCGGCGCCGCGGAGAAGTTTTCCTTGCTAGCAAAACCGGAGACCGGACCCACGATGGCACGTTTCGAAGCCTTGAGCAGAGCCTGAAACGCCTGCGCACGGACCGCGTGGACTTGATCCAGATCCACGGCATCTCCGCCAATGAAGATCTCGATGCGTGGGAAAAACCCGGCGGAGTGCTGACCGCGCTGCGAAAACTGCGCGACCAAAAAGTCACCCGTTTCATCGGGCTGACCGGACATGACAGCGCCGCCAGACTCCTTGAAGCCGTCGAACGCTACGAGTTCGACACGATCCTCACCACGTTGAATCCCGTGTCGCGGCGGCAGGCTTACCGGGAGGGCTTGCTTCCGTTGGCAAATCGAAAGCAAATGGGCGTCATCGCGATGAAAGTCATGGGCGGCGGCAACGGCTGTTTGGTGGCCGGGAATCCGCTGCAGAAAGTCCTCCGGCCTTACCACGATGAAACGGCCCACCAGGTCGAGGCCTCGTCGCTGATCCGGTACACGCTGAGCCTGCCGATCTCCGTGGCGGTGATCGGCGTGGCGTCGATCGAGCAACTGATGACCAATGTGCGCATTGTCCGCGAATTGACCCCCATGACGTTGGCGGAACGTCGTGGCCTCGAGCAGTTGCTGGGTTGACAAGCATGGCACAATGCGGGACAGGAGACTTCCTGGCCGGAGTGATCGAAGGCTTCTACGGACAGCCTTGGTCGCAGGCCGAACGCTTCGAGTTGTTCGATTGGATGGCTGCTTGGGGTTTGAACACTTATCTTTATGCGCCCAAGGACGACCTGAAACACCGCGCCGTCTGGCGCGAGCTCTATTCCACATCGGAAGCCGAACCGCTTGGAGACCTGGTTCGTGCTTGCCGGCAGCGGGACATCCTCTTCATCTATGCGCTCAGCCCCGGATTGGACCTCCACTACGGGAACGAAGCCGACCTCGAATGCTTGGCGAAGCGTTTTGAACAAATGCTGTCGTTGGGATGCCGGCATTTCGCATTGCTCTTCGATGACATTCCCGACTGCATGAATGCCGAAGACGTCAAGCGTTGGGGCTCGCTGGCCTCAGCGCAATGCCACGTGGCGAATACCCTGTTCCAATGGACTCGCGCGAGTTCTCCTGATGGCCGCTTCCTGTTCTGTCCAACGGCCTATTGCGGTCGGATGGCAGAACGCAAACTCGGCGGGGAAGATTACCTGGCTACGCTCGGACGGGAGTTGTTGCCGGGAATCGATGTCTTTTGGACGGGGCCCGAAATCATTTCCCGGGAGATCACGGCGGCGCACGCGAAAGAATTGGGGGCGGTGCTCCGCCGGAAGCCGCTCATCTGGGACAATCTGCACGCCAACGATTATGATGGCCGCCGGTTTTTCTGCGGTCCCTACGCCGGACGTCCGCCGGAATTGCGCGGCGTCGTGAGCGGCTTGCTCAGCAATCCGAACTGCGAGTTTCCGCTGAATTACGTGCCGCTCCGCACGCTCGCTGCGTTCGTGCGTTGCGAGGGCAACTGGGATGCCCGCCAAGCCTACTTGGCGGCCTTGCAAGAATGGCTGCCCCGGTTCGCGACCATCGGCCAGCCCGTGACGCTGGAGGACTTGATCCTCTTCGGAGACTGCTATTATTTGCCCCATGAGGAAGGTCCGGAGGCCGAGGAACTCTGCGGCCTCGCGCAGACATTGCTCGACCGCGATCCCGCCGAATGGGGTGACGGAGCCTCGGCTCTACGGCGACTAGCCGCGCGGTTGCGTGAGTTCTGCGTCCGGATGACCGAACTTCGTCAGCGCCCATTGTTCCACGCGTTGAGCCGCCGCATCTGGGAACTCCGGGAAGAGCTCGATTTGCTGGAGCGTTACGTTGAATTCAAGTCCGAACATCCCGGGACTTCAGGCGACGCTTCATTCAATTCGGATTTCCACTTGGCCGGCACGTATCGTGGCGGGATGGCAGCTCGGCTGCAACGATTGTTAGTCCAGCAAGCCAATGGGACGTTCCGTTGCGGGACAGCGTGAATTCGAGCCGTAGCTCTGGATTTGATTAGCACCGGGCTTAAGCCCGGTGTTCACCGAAAGTGCAGCGTGTGGCCGTTTTTAACGGCTTTTGAGAAAGACTCGCGCACCGAGGAAAACGGTCGGAAACCGTTTCCCGATCGTGGCCTTCAAGACCACCCGGCTGAAGCCGGGTGCTAATGAAATCCGAGTCTGCAGATCCAGGCAATTGATATGCGCCCAACGTGCGCAGACAAACGAAGCTCGGTCTTGACTCGAAAATTCAGACTGCACCACTAAAAAGCGATCGCCGCTGCTAGGCCGCGGGATGGCGCATACTGACCATCAACTCGAACCTTCACCGATTCCTACCCCATGAGCGATTTCACCATTCGCCCCGCTCGGCCTGGCGATGAACCGGGCGCCTACTACGTTTGCCTGAAGACCGGCGACCACGGCAAGGATGGCGAACCGTACTACCGCGAAGATCCCGACGCGTTGGGCCGAATTTTTGTCGGGCCGTATCTCGCGTATGAGCCGGAGCTGAGTCTCATTCTGGAAGACGAGCAAGGCGTTTGTGGTTACGCCCTCGGCGCCTTGGATTCGCGAACCTTTTACGCACGCTATGAGTCGGAGTGGCGTCCCAATCTGTGCGCCCGATTTCCTGCGCCGCAAGGCGAGCCAAGCCAGTGGACCCGGGTTCAGCAGGTTTATCACGGGTATCATCACCCGGATTACTTCTGCCCAGAACCGTACGACGCTTATCCTTCCCATCTGCACATCGATCTATTGGAACGGGCGCGGGGCCGCGGTTATGGGCGGCGGATGCTCGAACACGTAATTGCGACACTTCGCCGCCGTGGTTCTCCAGGCGCGCATCTGGGCGTGAGCACGCTCAACACGCCCGCGGTTGGATTCTACACGCGTCTCGGCTTCTGGGAGTTGATCCGAATCGGCTCGGGGGACGATGGCTGCATTTACATGGGAAAAGCATTGAAGGTGTGAACTTGCACGGCATTCACTCCAATGTAACCAGCACATTGACGCTCCCGATCTTACCAAGCACACTCCACGAACGTTCACATGACGAGCCCGTTGGAGAGTTATCTTGAAGAACTCGCCGCCCTGCGCGCATCCGGCGCAGTCGCAAAAGAGACCTCCGGCTACCCGGCGCTGGCCAATCTTCTCAACGCTGCCGGCCACCCGCTCAAGCCCAAAGTCCGCTGTCTGATTCAGCTCAACAACAGCGGCGCGGGCTGTCCCGATGGCGGTTTCTTCACGCCGGACCAGCTCAAAGGCTCACCCGAAGACGAGCCGCTGCGTGGTCTCACCCCCTCGCGCGGGGTGATCGAAGTGAAAGCCGTGGACGCCGACTTGTTGGCGGTCGCCGAAACCGAACAGGTGCGCGGCTACGCCAAACACTACGGCCAGGCGCTTGTGACCAACTACCGTTCGTTCTTGCTTCTCACGCGAGGCGAAAACGGACGAATCGTCCGAGGCGAACGATTCTGCTTTGCTGAAAGCGAGTCCGCGTTCTGGCAACTCGCGGCGCATCCGCGCAAGTCGGCGGAACAATTCGGCCCGGCGCTCATCGATTTCTTGCAGCGGGTGATGCTCACCCCCGCGCCGCTGGAAAATCCACAGGACTTGGCGTTCTTCCTCGCCAGCTACGCTCGCGCCGCGCTTCGCCGCGTGGAAAGCGCCGAACTCGACGCGCTCAAGAATCTTCGCGCCGCGCTGGAGCATGCGCTCGGCCTGACGATCGAGAGCGAGCGCGGCTTGCACTTCTTTCGTTCGACACTGGTGCAGACGCTTTTCTACGGGGTGTTTTCCGCCTGGGTACTGTGGCACAAGGAAAGGCCCGCGCGGACGGATCGCTTCGAGTGGCGCACGTCGGCCTTCAATCTTCGCCTCCCGGTGCTCCAGCGCCTGTTTCACGAACTGGCCAGCCCCGCGAACGTCGCCGGACTGCATCTGGAGGAGCCGCTCGATTGGGCCGCGGCCACGCTGCACCGTGTTGTCCGCCCAGCCTTCTTCGAGCGCTTCGCCGAAGAACACGCCGTTCAGTACTTTTACGAACCGTTCCTTGAAGCCTTCGATCCGCAACTTCGCGAGGATTTTGGCGTCTGGTACACGCCGGAGGAAATCGTCCGCTACATGGTCGCGCGCGTGGACCGGACGTTGCGCGAGCAGTTCGGGCTGCCCGCCGGCCTGGCGGATCCCGGCGTGCTGGTGCTTGATCCGTGCTGTGGCACCGGTGCTTATCTGGTTGAGACGCTGCGTAAAATCCACCAATATCACGCCGAGGAAGCGGCACTGGGCGAAAGCCAAGCGGCCTTCGAAGTGAAGAAAGCCGTGCGCGAGCGAATCTTCGGCTTCGAGTTGCTGCCGGCACCGTTCGTCATTTCCCACCTCCAACTCGGCTTGCTGCTGCAAAAGCTGGGAGCGCCGCTGGAAGAGCGCGACCAGGAACGCGCCGCCGTCTATCTCACCAACGCCCTCACCGGCTGGGTACCCGCGCGTGATCCAAAACAGATCGTGATGCGCGAACTTGAAGCCGAGCGCGATGCCGCCAATCACGTCAAGCAAGACAAGCGGATCCTCGTCATTATCGGTAATCCGCCGTACAGCGGGTTTGCCGGCATCGCGGTGAGCGAAGAGCGCGACCTGAGCGACGCTTATCGCGAGGTTCATACCTCGGGCTGCCCATCGCCGCAAGGCCAGGGCCTAAACGATCTCTACGTGCGGTTCTACCGCATGGCCGAGCGGCAGATCGCGGAGAAAACCGGCGAAGGCGTCGTGTGCTTTATCTCTAATTACTCGTGGCTCGACGGATTGAGCCATCCAGGTATGAGGGAACGCTTTCTGCAGGCCTTCGATGTGATTGCCATCGACTGCCTCAATGGCGACAAATACAAGACTGGCAAGCTGACTCCCGAAGGCAAACCAGATCCAAGCGTCTTTAGCACCGAATTCAATCGCGAAGGCATTCAAGTGGGCACCGCGATCGCGCTGCTTGTTCGTCGCAACCGAGGTAAGGAAGCTCCCTCTCAGAAGGAGCGCAGGAAGAGCCAGAGACTTGCGCCTTCGGCTGCTTCGCAGGAATTGCGCTTCCGGCACTTCTGGGGAAAGACCAAACGGGCGGACCTCGAGGAGTCGCTCCTGGAGAAGAGCGGGCGAGGTTACATGAAGCTTAGGCCGCGCGCCGAGCTCGGTCTAACGTTCGTGCCTAGCGTCGTCAGCCGGGGCTATTTCAGGTGGCCGAAGCTGCCCGCCTTGTTGCCGGTGTCGTATCCCGGCGTCAAGACCAGCCGGGATGAAGCCCTCGTCAGCATCCGGCAAACAGAACTGGAACGGCGAATGCATCGTTACTTCGATCCGAAGGTTAGCGACGAGCAGGTGAAGGAATTCGCCGCGTGCCTGATGGCAACGACCAGACGCTTTGAAGCCAGGAAGGTTCGCGAGATGTTGTTGCCGCTGGGCTACGGCTCAGGGCGCATCCTGCGTTACGCCTACCGGCCGTTCGACCATCGCTGGCTCTATTGGCAGCCGGCGACCAAGCTGTTGGACGAAAGGCGCAGCGATTACGTGGAGCAAGTGTTCGCCCGCAATATCTGGCTGTTTACTACGGGGCGGACGCGGAAGAACCGGATCGAACCTCCGATTATTACGCGGTTACTAACCGACCTTAATTTCATGGATAGCGGCGCCCGCGGAATTCCACTTTACCTCCGCGACGATCCAGCGCGACGCGAGCCAAGTGCACTACGTGAAACCCCCGAGCTCTTCTCGCCTCACGAAATGAACGGCGGCGGCACAGGCAGCGACTGCGAGCCGCGGCCAAACCTTTCACCCCTCGCCTCCGGCTACCTTGCGAAGCTGGGTACCGCGCCCGAAGCCTTGTTCTTCCACATCGTCGCCACGCTGCATGCCCCCGGCTATCGCTTGGAAAACGCCGGCGCGCTGCGTCAGGACTGGCCCCGCGTCCCATTGCCAAAGAAGCGCGAAGTGCTCAAAGCCAGCGCTGAAATGGGCCGACAGGTCGCCGCCTTGCTCGATCCGGAAAACCCCGTGTCCGGCGTGACCACCGGCAATGTCCGCGAAGAATTGCGCCGCGTCGCGAAGCTGCACGGCTCAGATTTGAAGGTCACGGCGGGCTGGGGCATTGCCGGCAAAGGCGGCATCGTCATGCCGTCCAAAGGCAGGCTTTCTCCTCACGGAAGCGATGGACTCGATGTTTGGCTTAATGATTCCACTTGTTGGGAGGCCGTGCCGCAAGCCGTGTGGGACTACACTCTGGGCGGCTATCAGGTCCTCAAGAAGTGGCTATCGTATCGAGAGGAGAAGCTTCTGGGGCGCGCATTGACCCCGGATGAAGCGCGCGAAATGACCCAAATCGCCCGCCGTCTCACCGCATTGATTCTCCTCCAGGCTGAACTGGACGCGAATTATCAACGGGTGAAGTCTTCCACGTTCGAATGGAAATGTGAATCGCAAGGGGCGTTGGTCTGATCATGCCACAAAAACTCGCTCTCTTCGGCGGAACGCCGCTCCGCACCCGCCCATTTCCGTCTTGGCCAGTCTTCGGCAAGTCGGAAGAAAAACGGCTGCTTCGCACGCTCCGCAGCGGCAAATGGGGCCGGCTGCACGGACCGGCGGTCGCCGAATTCGAAAAGCGCTTCGCCGCCATGCACGGCTGCAAACATGGCATCGCTGTCGTCAACGGCACAGTTTCGCTCCGCATCGCCCTGCTGGCCGCTGGAATCCGCGCCGAAGTTGAAGTCATTGTCCCGCCGTACACGTTTTTCTCGACCGCGTCCGCGGTGATCGAAGCCAATGCGGTTCCCGTTTTTGCGGACATTGACCTGGACACGTTCAACCTTGATCCCAAGGCGGTCGAGGCCGCCGTCACGCCGCGCACGCGGGCGATCATCCCAGTTCACTTCGCCGGCCAGCCTGCGGACATGGACGCCATCATGGCTATCGCAAACAGGCGCAAGTTGGTCGTCATAGAGGATGCCGCTCACGCGCATGGGGCTCTTTACCGGAACCGTCCCGCCGGGTCCATCGGCCACCTGGGATCGTTCTCGTTCCAGTCGAGCAAGAACCTCACGGCCGGGGAAGGCGGCATGATCACTACCAAGGACGACGCGCTCGCGGAGGCGTGCCGATCCATTCACAACTGCGGACGCATTCCGGACGGGGTGTGGTACGAACATCACGTCATTTCGGGCAATTACCGTCTGGGCGAATTCCAAGGCGCCGTCCTCAACGCCCAACTCGACCGTCTGGAGCAGCAGATCAAAACTCGCGACCGCAACGGACAATACCTGGCGCGTAAGATCGCCGGCTTGCCCGGTCTGCATCCGCAAAAACGACCGCCTGACTGCACGCGGCACAGTCACCACCTCTTCATGTTGCGAATGGACCCCAAGGAATTCGGTGCGCCGCGCTCGGTGGTGCTTCAGGCGCTCCGAGCGGAAGGCATCCCCTGTTCGGATGGTTACGGATTTTCGCTCCACCGACAGCCGATGTTTCGGAACAAAGCCTTCGGTCCGTATCTGCCGAAGGCTCGCGCCAGGTTGGACTATCGCAAAACCCAATGCCCGAACAGCGATCTGATCTGTCGCGAGCAAGGCATCTGGCTCGAACAAAACCTCCTTCTCGGCCCGCGCGCTGACATGGATGACATCGCCCGTGCTTTCGAAAAGTTGTACGAAAACAGCAAGGAGCTCCGCGACTGGCTTGGATGAGTCAGGCGACTTTTGGTCGATCACACCCGATCGCGGCCATGCAAATTCACAAGCTGTGAGACATTCAGAACAATTGCGTCAACACAACTCTCTTACGTCGGTTGTCGAATTTAACGTCGAAGAGGTCGAAAAAACCCTCTCGACCAAGGAGCAACGGGGTCTTGTCCGACGAGCCGTAGAGGCAGGGAATCGGCGGCAGCGCGAGCCCGGCAATCTGCAGGTGGACCATTCCCAAGTAGGCTTTCACGCCTCGACCTTCCACACCGGTGACGTTGAGTCGCCGCAGTCGGCTGAAGTCAACGCCCGCCAACTCACCCATCGACTTGGGAAGCATTGTGCAATCTGCGCCGGAATCCAAAAGAAGGCGCACACGATAAACTGTGTCCCGGCCCTGAATTCCGGCCTCCACCACCGGATAATACCGCCAGGCCCTTTGAAGCGGCGGGCCGCGTAAGGAAACTCAATAGATAACGACGGCGTCTTTGGGGGGCACTTTTTCAACGATGGTTTCGGCGGGGGCGATCCCTTGGCGCTTTAACGACGCATAGAGCTTACGCAACGAATTGGAGTGCGCCACAGGGCGGCCCGATTTTCCGAAAGTGGCCACGAACTGGTCAGGATACCTTTCGTAAATCCGGAATGGATCGCTTCGCTTCATGCTGTTCAATTTATCCCTTGACCCTAGCCGAGGCAATCCGAACTTCGGTACGAAGGATTTGCGCTGCACATTCTGATCGGATCTCGTGCAATCCACTTGTAAGCCGTTCCCCGCACGTGTTGACTCTTCCAATGAACGTGACGGCAGTCCGGCGAGTGCAAGAGCATGAGAGAACGTCCTGCTCGTTGCGCCGGTAAAGGAGCCGATGTGAATGCTGGAGCTGGCCTCCTGAACACCCGCGTCGTGCCGGCGCTGACCGCGCTCAGCGAGAACACCTACATGTCTGCCATCCGCGCCGGGATGGTGTCGGTGGTGCCACTCACGATCATTGGGGGTGTCTTCATGATCGTGTCGTACATGCCGGTGACTGGCTGGGACAAAGTCGTCGCTCCGTACCTCCAACTCCTTCAAGTTCCGGTGACCGCCACCTTCGGGCTGCTCGCCGTCTTTGTCTGCTTTTCGATCGGCTATGACCTTGGAAAGCGGTTCCAGCAGGAAGCCATCGTGAGCGCCTCGATGGCCACGTTGATCTTTCTCATGATCCAGCTCAGGCTGGGAAACGAGCCGGAGGATCTGGCGCTCTCGATGGATGGCCTTGGTTCCAAAGGCCTCTTTACCGCCGTCATCATTGCGCTGATTTCGGTCCGCGTTCAAAAATTTTTCACCGACAAACACATTGTCATCAAGCTTCCCGAAAATGTGCCGCCCATCGTCTATGAGTCGTTTCTCTCTCTCAGCCCGTTGTTCTTCCTCGTCATGGCCTTCTGGGTGATCCGATTTGTCTGGGGTTTGGATATCGACCACATCGTGCAAACGGTTTTCAAACCTCTCGTGTTCGCCTTGAACACATTACCGGGCATCCTGGTCTATGCCTTCCTGGTCACGATGCTTTGGTCCGTCGGCATCAATGGCGACAACGCCGTGGATGCCATCGTGGCTCCGATCTTTCTCCAGTACTTGGCCGCGAACGTCGAGGCGACAACGCAAGGGCAGCCTTTGCCCTACGTCACGGCCTACGGCTTTTTCACCAGCTTCGTGAATGTCGGCGGAACAGGAGCGACCATTGCCCTGGCGTTGATCATGTGGAACTCCAAGGAACCTGGCTTTCGAAAAGTTAGCCGCATCTCGCTGCCAACGCAGATTTTTGGCATCAACGAACCCATCTTCTTTGGCTTCCCCATCGTGCTGAATCCCATTTTTATGATTCCGTACATCCTCAACGCGCTCATCCTGACGACCGGCAGTTATTTGCTCATGAACTGGAACCTAATCCACAAGCCCTTCGTCAACGTGCCTTGGACGACACCGCCGATCATCGGGCACTATTTGGTTTCCGGTGGGGACTGGAAAGCCGCGGTTTGGGGGGCTTTCTCGATCGTGATTGCCATGTTGGTCTATTACCCTTTTGCCAAGGCGGCCGAACGGCAGCGGCTTGGGAAAGCCGCTATAAAGAGTCCGTAGCGGCGGACGTCTCACCTGCCGCAAAGGGCGGGCGTCTCGCCGCCCGGTGCGGGCCGCAAATTTCGCAGTCGCTCCCACTTCCACTCTGAGTCCACCGGGCGAGACGCACCGGCGCTACGGCAGGCGAGTCGCCCGCCGCTACGAACAACTCCGAGATGCACTGCTGCTGCGAGTCGGTCCGAATTGAGGCTTGCATTCACTTTCAGGTTTTGTTTGATCGGAACCAGAATGCGCGCGGGTCCACCAGGCTTGCGGTCGCGGGGTTCCTGCAGAATCCTGGGCGTCGGCTTCATGCTGAGCCTGTGGACGTGGGTTTCTACCCTCGCGGTCTCTCCGCAACTCCACCATTGGCTGCACAGCGACTCTCGGCATCCCTCTCATCACTGTCTGATCACTCAGTTCGGCAAAGAGTCGGTGCTCGCCGCGGCCGCGTGTGCCGTCACTCTGATTCCTCCCCCCGACGGCCTCGACTCGGTCCCAATCCCGCCGCGCCGAGATTATCCGACCGCCGACTACCGGCTGGCTCACAGTCGCGCTCCTCCCTCCGTTTGTCCTCCAAACACGGTTGTCGGTTAGAGGCGGGCACCAAGACTCCCTGCCTTCAACTCTCAACTGCCGACCGCCCTTCGTTGAGAACTGACGGGAGTCCTTGACCCAGTGTGGACGCGAGGCGCGTCCGCCTTCTCGAAGAAAGACATGAAACCGAGAATCCTTTTAGGATGGTCTTCTGCCCTTTGCCTGAGCGCGATGCCGCTCCTGGGCCAGGAGACAAATCAGGTGGAGCAACTGAAAAAGGAGTTGCAGGAGATGCAGCAGAACTTTGAGCGCATCCAGCGCGAACAGCGCCAGCAAATGGAAGCGCTCCATCAACAGATCGAGACGCTGGAGAAGCAACAATCCAGTGCCGCCGCGGAACAGGCGAAGCTCAAGAATTTGGTGGAAGCCCGGTCGGCAGCGCCTCCGGCGGCGGAGACAGCGCCGAAGCCCTGGTCACCCAGCGATCCGATTCGATTGCTGGGCGGGCCGCACAGTTACTTGAACCTTTCTTTCGACGCGCTGTTTGCGGCCGGCGGCTCCACGGCGAACGACATCGAAAGGGGCCTGCAACTTGGCGGACATGACCCGGTCCAACGCGGGTTCACCGTGCAAAACCTTGAGACCACATTTGAAGGGATGGTCGATCCCTATTTCCGTGGGCAGGCCAACATTATCCTCCAAATCGACCGCGAAGGAGAATCGTTCCTCGAAGTTGAGGAAGCCTATTTGGAAACGCTCTCGCTGCCTGGCAGACTCCAGCTCAAGGCAGGCCAATATTTCACCGAGTTTGGCCGGCTGAACCAGTTCCATCCCCACGTGTGGGATTTTGTGGATCAACCGCTGGTGAATGGCCGGTTTCTCGGCGGGGACGGATTGCGCAACGCCGGCGCGCGGCTTTCCTGGCTTGCGCCTACGCCGTTTTACTCCGAGCTGTTTCTGAGCGCCCAGAACAGCCAGGGCGAAACGGCCGCCAGTTTTCGAAATGGCAACGAAGGTGAGCCACTGTTCGGACGGCTCATGGACCAAGGTTCTGTCCAATCGCTCGGCGATATGCTCTTCGTCCCTCGCTATGCGGCGTCGTTCAATCTAAGCGAGTCGCAGACCTTGCTGGCGGGCGTCTCCGCGGCGTTTGGCCCGAATGGATCGGGCCCGGACACGGACACACAGCTTTACGGCCTGGACCTGTTCTGGAAATGGAAACCAGTCAACCACAACAAAGGATTCCCATTTGTGTCGTGGCAGAGTGAAGCGATGCTGCGCCGCTACGAGGCTGGCGCTTTTGACTGGGACCGCAACGGCGACGGCAACCTCGATCCTGACGAACAAGATGCAGATGGCAACGGCACGCCGGACCTGCTGGCGCGCGAGACGCTGAGCGACTGGGGATTCTACTCGCAATTGCTGTGGGGGATTCGACCGCGCTGGGTCGCGGGTCTGCGGGGCGACTACGTGGCCGGAAGCCAGGCTGGATACGAGGAACTCCTCGGTGATGACCTCCAGCGCGGAAGACGCTGGCGGCTTTCGCCGAACTTCACTTGGTTCCCAACCGAGTTCTCCAAACTCCGGCTCCAATACAACCACGATGACCGCAAGAGCATCGGTGTGGACCATTCGGTGTGGCTTCAGTTTGAGTTTCTGCTCGGCAGCCACGGAGCGCATAAATTCTGAACCGCAGACGGATGAAACCCTCAATTCTGCGTTTGAACTATGAAGAACCACTTTTCGATTCACTCCTGTGGACCAGGCGCGGCTGACACAAACGCCCCTCTATCCAGCAAAAGAAAGCATGATCGGTCCGGGTTGCTGAGGACGCCGCAGGCTAGGTCGCATTTGCTTCCCCCTCACCACGGCCCTCTCCCCAGGGGAGAGGGAGGATCGTTCGCGGCGGTGCGGCCGGCCGAGCTTGACGAATTTTCCGATACGCGGTCGGCGTTATTCCCTCTCCCTGGGGGAGAGGGCCAGGGTGAGGGGAAAACGGGCGCCGAAACACGAGTCAGTGTATCAATATTGACTGAAACGGTCGTGGGCTGCACCAACTCCCCGGTGGGGCGAGACTCCTGTCGAGCCCCAACTTTCTTGCGCGAACGAATTCCAGGGCTCGACGGAGTCTCGCCCCACCCGTTTTGTTTGCGGCTCCGCCGCGCTGAGCCCTATCGCAGCAACCTCTTTGGATACGCCGCATTGTTCATGTGGTTTTCACTCATTTCTCCGGCGTCAGCGAAAGTCAACGTCGTGGCGACGCTGCCGGACTTCGCGGCACTCGCCCAAGAGGTCGGCGGAGACAAGATCACTGTCACGAGCCTGGTCAAAGGCCCGGAAGACGCTCACTTCGTCGATCCCAAGCCCAGCTTCATCACAGTTCTCAACAAAGCGGACCTATTGATCGAAGGTGGCGCGGATCTGGAAATCGGCTGGCTCCCGCCGCTCGTCAACAACGCCCGCAACGCGAAAATCTTGCCTGGCGCTTCTGGCCGTTTGAATGCGTCGTCAGGCATCCGGCTGCTGGACGTGCCCTCAGGGCCCGTGGATCGGTCGCAAGGCGACGTGCATCCGCTGGGTAATCCTCACTTCTGGCTCGATCCGGCTAACGCGAAGATTCTCGTGAACCACATCGCGGAGGCGTTGGGCCGGCTTGACGGCTCGAACTCGGATTATTACGCCGCGAACGCCCGCCAGTTCAACGATCGCATCGACCGCAAGCTGGCCGAATGGAACCGGCTCCTGGAACCGTATCGCGGCGCAAAAGTCGTGACCTATCACAAGTCCTTCGATTACTTCCTGGAACGGTTCGGGCTGGCGTTGGCCGGCACCATCGAACCCAAACCGGGCATCGAACCGTCACCGGCCCACATCGGCGCTCTCGTTGCACGGGCCAAAGAAGAAGAGGTCAAGCTGGTCTTGATCGAACCGTTCCGCCCGCGCAAAACGCCCGAATACATCGCCCGCAACGCCGGGGCTAAGTTGCTGGTCGTGCCGGAAAAAGTCGGCGGCCACGAAAAAGTGAAGGACTACTTCAGCCTCTTCGACTATGATGTGGCGCAAATAGTGGCGGCCCTGAAGGAATCAAAGTGACCGACGAATTGCTGCTCACGCTGGAACATGTGGCGGCCGGCCATGGCCGTCACGTTGTCCTGCCCGACGTCAATCTCGGGTTGCAGCGGGGCAGCTTTTCCGGGCTTCTCGGCGCGAATGGATCGGGCAAATCCACGCTGATCAAGACGATCCTTGGGATTATCCCGGCCCTGGGGGGACGCGTGGAGTTTGCCACCGTGCAAGGCCGTCCGGTGGTGCTTGGCTACACGCCGCAACGTGATTCGCTCGATCCAATCTTTCTTTTTTCCTCCCTCGAGGTGGTTCTCATGGGCACTTGCGGCCGCGTGCGTCCCGGGGCCCGGGTGAGTCACGCCGAAAAAGATTGGGCGCGACAGTGTCTGCGAGAGACCGGCGCCGAATCGCTCGGTCGCAAGCTTTTCTCCGAGCTTTCCGGCGGCCAAAAGCAACGGGTGCTAATCGCCCGGGCCTTGGCGGCGAAGCCCGATTTCCTGCTGCTGGACGAACCCACCGCCGGCATCGACGCCGCCGCCCGCCAAGCGATCATGGAGCTGTTGCAGCGCATTCACGAGCAACAGCAGTTGACGATTCTCATGGCCAGCCATGACCTAGCCGCCGTAAGGATGTCCGTGCAAAATGTCATTTGGCTGCACGAAGGCAACGTCCTGCGAGGCTCGGTCAACGAACTGCTCACCGCGGACAAGATCGAACAGATCCTCGATCTGGAGATGCGGTGAATTTAAGGCTCCATGCAAAACGCTGGATTCCAATGAGCGATCAAGCCGAGACTAATGGCTGTGAAAACCCTTCTTGAAATACCCCTCACCCGTCCTACGGACACCCTCTCCCCATCGGATGGGGAGAGGGATGGGGTGAGGGGCATCAATTTGGT
>JACQWK010000678.1 GCA_016209525.1 Verrucomicrobiota bacterium | reverse complement strand
GTGTCCGCCTTACGGTCACGAACCGCGCCCGTTGCCAAAATGAGAATTGCTGACCCGCCGCTACGGACAATTGGCAAACGAAGCCTCTTTCGCTATGCTCTCCTGCCGTTGCTTGCCTGGTGTCTGAATGAGGCGGCCTTCAATCCGTGGTTTGTTTTCGCGCAAGTGCCAACCGGGGTGCGCGCTAAGGGATTTCGAAAGGCCTACACGGATCCCCAGGGGCCTCGGAGCACCATTCGTGGCGATTCTTTCCAAATGCTCCCGGATGGCCGAATGCTCCTGACGGGCCTGGTGATCGAAACGGCAAGGGGAACAAATGGCGTGCTGACGGTCGAAGTTGTGGACGGCTTTTACGATCCAAAGAGCGACGTCGCTTATTCAACCAACGCCCTCTCCGCCCGGACCAGCGACGGACGATTCTCGATTGCAGGCCAGGGTTTCCGCTTTCAGATGACTGATTCACGGTTAAGCCTATCCAATCAGGTCCATACGGTGATTCAACGGCCGGCGTCACTGGCGACGGGTGCGGCGGAGCGAGCTGTTGGAACGAAGCCGGCCAACTCGAACAATTCTGCCACCGGCGTTGCGGCCCACACGAATCAAGTGCCGGCGAAGCCGAATGTCATCGATATTCGCTCTGACCGATTTGATTACGCTTCAGAGCTGGCGACCTACACCGGCAATGTGCGGGCGAAAGATAACGCGAGCCAGCTTTCGTGTGGAATCCTCATTGCCTTTTTCGATCCGACCGGGAGCGAAATCCAAAGAATCGAAGCGGAGGAAAGTGTCACTTTCGAGCAAGGGGACCGGCGAGTTGCAGCCACCAAGGCCGTGTATTCAATGAAGGATGAAATCGTTGCCTTGACTGGCCATCCAACCTGGAAGGTCGTGGAGACCGAAGGATCCAGCGAAGCGCTGCTGATCAACAACCGGACGGGAGAAATTCAGGCCGAGCGGAATGTGCGGGTCAAGCTCCCGCCGCGCCGCATGTTGCCGATGGACTGGTTTTCGGGTCCAGCCGCCACGAATTCCATCAGCGGGAGCAACCGTTGGGTTAACATTCTTGCCGACAACTTGATCTACCAAACAACCAACGCCGTCTTCCGCGGCGATGTCCGGATTCAAGGATCGGAAGGCGCCGAGCTGAGATGCGGCGTCTTGACGAACAAGTTTGCCCAGGCGGATGGGAAACTGATAAGCATTGTGGCTCAGCACGGGCTGGAATTCAGCCAGGGTGAAACGATTGTCCGCGGAGAACGGGCCACCTATGACACGGACCGGGAGTGGGTGGAATGGACGGGTCCGCCGTCTTGGCAACTCCGGGAAGGACAGGGACAGAGTGACATCCTCTATTTGAATCCGAAGACCCGCCAGATTCACGCCAAAGGCCACGTCTCCATGAAATTGCATCGATCGGGCCTCGAATTCATTGACCTCTCCGGTCTTCGCGCCCAAACGAACGCTCTCATTCGAACGAACCAGGAGTTTGTGATCGTCGCGGAGGAATTGTTCCAGCGATCCGGTTCCTCAATCTTCCTGCACGATGTGCGGGTGTCCTCTCCTCAGAGACCTGACCAGGAGTTGATTTGCGAAGTGTTGGCGGCGTTCTTCGGCGGAGCGGAGAATCAACTCGATGAGTTGGTTGCGGAAGAAAATGTTCAAGTTCAGCAGGGTGAGCTTCAGGCGGACGGTGGCAAGGCGGTTTACAGAATCGCCAAGGGTTTGGTGGAGTTGAGTGGACATCCGACCATCAAACTGCGCGGGAGCACTTCCGCGGGGGATAGAATTCTCCTCAACCGAATTGATAATACCGTCCGGATCATTGGTGACTATCGAATTCAGGTGGATCGAACTGAAGCCTCGCGGCAAACAGGCGGCGCCAAATCGGTGAAACGATAGTAACCAGTTCATGAATAAGTCGGGATGAAGAATGCCCCTCACCCCGTCTCTCTCCCCATCAGATCATGCCTCTACTAACCACAGAAAATCTTGTCAAAGCCTACAAGGATCGACGAGTCGTGGATGGCGTCTCGATTCAGGTGGGAGCCGGCGAGATCGTCGGATTACTCGGCCCCAACGGCGCCGGCAAGACCACGACGTTCAACATCGTCGTAGGGTTGGTGGCTCCGGATGAAGGGGGCGTGCGATTTCTCGATGCGACGATCACGCGTTTGCCAATGCACAAACGAGCGCGGCTGGGCATCGGTTATCTGACCCAGGAACCTTCGGTCTTTCGCAAGCTGACCGTGGAACAAAACATCCTGGCAATTCTGGAGACGTGCGAAATCAGCCGCCAAGAACGGCAAGTCCGCTTGAAGTATCTGTTAGATGAATTGGACCTGACGCCGCTCGCTCGGAATAAGGCTTACACTCTCAGCGGAGGCGAGAAGCGCCGCCTTGAAATCACGCGCGCGCTGGTCACAAGCCCCAAGCTCCTACTCCTGGACGAGCCATTCAGCGGGATTGACCCCATCGCGGTCTATGAAGTCCAAAAGATCGTGCGGAGGCTGAAGGAGCGAGGCTTGGGGATTTTGATTACGGATCACAACGTCCGTGAAATGCTCAAGTTGGTGGACAGGGCTTACCTGATCCATCACGGAAAAGTCCTTTGCGAGGGAAGCGCCGAGTTCCTCGTGAACGATCCAAGGGCACGCGAGATTTATCTCGGCCCAGAATTCAACCTGTGAGGCGCGTCGTGCGACGTAAAACGTAAAGCGTAAAACGTGAAACGTAAAACGTAAGGCTTCCGCTGTAGAAGACCCTGTTGCGCCCGATGCGGTCGAGTAAATTCACGCTCCCCGCAATACGCATTACGTTTCACGTTTCACGTTTCACGTTTCACGTTTCACATTTTACGTTTCACGTTTCACGCTTTAGACTCCCCCCATGCAGCGCGAGAAAGTCACGGTCGAAAAGTTCTACACCGAGAATGCGAGTTCTCTGCAATTGCATCTCATTGCCGGCGCCAACGGTTTGAAAAGGGTGATAGGAGAGCCCACCGTGAATCGGCCTGGCCTGGCGTTGGCCGGTTTCACGAAATACTTTGCCAACAAGCGAGTTCAGGTCATCGGCAACGCCGAGTCGCATTTCCTAAAGTCGTTGCCACCGGAAGAGCGCTCGGCTCGATACCTGACGTTGTTCAGCTATCGGATTCCTTGTCTGGTGCTTTGTCGCGGGTTCAAACCGGACAAGATCTGTTTGCGGGCAGCCGAGACAGCGAACGTCCCAATCTTCAGCTCGCCACTGATCACGATGAAATTCATCAACCTGGCGACGCTGGCGATGGACATGATGTTCGCGCCGCGCGGATCCGAAATGGGCAGCATGGTCGATATCCTCGGCGTCGGTGTGATCATTCGGGGCGAGAGTGGGATTGGTAAAAGCGAATGCGTGCTCGCGTTGATCGAAAGGGGCTACAGCCTGGTTTCCGACGACATCACCAAGGTCACATTGGTCGATGGTCGGGAAGTGATGGGGACCAGCCCCGAATTGACCCGCAACCATATCGAAGTCAGGGGCATAGGAATTATCAACGTCGCGGCGATGTTCGGGGTGCGAAGCGTAAGACGGGAGAAACGGGTCGATCTGGTCGTGACGTTAAAAGTCTGGAACGAAGTGTCCGACGTGGACCGCCTGGGCATGGAGGATGACTACGTCAAGGTCTTGGGCGTCGATATCCCTCAGATCACGATTCCTGTCCGTCCTGGCCGCGACTTAGCGCGTTTGATCGAAGTGGCTGCGTTTCAGACGAAACTAAAAGCTTCCGGCTACAATCCGGCCAAAGAGCTCAACGAGCGCCTGATCGCGAAAATGACACAAACGACTGGCCTTTAGAAATTCGTTGGCAAACGCATGGGGTTTCTTAATTATCTCGCGCGACGGATGAGTACCGCTCGCAAAACACCAGACAACACTTCGGTCAGCAAAGAGATCGTCGTGACGAACAAGTTGGGAGTCCACGCTCGGCCTGCCGCGATGTTTGTCAAAATCGCCAACCGTTTCGATTCCGAGATCTTCGTTGAAAAAGACGGAGAAACCGTCAATGGCAAGAGCATTATGGGCATCATGATGCTCGCAGCCGGCCCGGGCAGCAAATTGCACGTTCATGCCAAGGGGTCCGATGCCGCGCAGGCCCTGGTCGAACTCGAGGCATTGCTGAAACGGAAGTTCGACGAGGACTGAGTGGCCATGGAGATCGATGTCAATTACGTGGCGCATCTGGCGCGGGTTTCGCTGACTCCTGACGAGACCCAGAAGATTGGCTCTCAGCTTGGGCAAGTCCTGGCTTACATGGATAAGCTCAACGAGTTGGATGTCAGCCTGGTTGAACCGACTGCTCACGCGATGCCGCTTGTCAACGTGGCTCGTCCGGATCAAATCACACCCTCTCTGCCCACCGAGGACGCGTTGCGAAACGCGCCGGCCAGCGCCAGCGGATTGTTCATCGTGCCGAAGATTGTGGAATAACTGCCGGCATGGTAGTCCAATCCTCGACGTCGAAAAGTTTCTCCCTCTCCCTGCGGGAGAGGGCCGGGGTGAGGGCAGACGCTAGGTCATCCTGGATAGCACCGATAAGCCCACACCATCATGCCCAATCGTCTGACAATTTCCGAGCTCACGGCGAAACTTGGTCAGCGTGAGGTCTCCGCCCGCGAGGCCATGGAATCTTGCCTTCGCCGGATCCATCGAACGGATCGCACGATTAAGGCGTTCCTGAGCATCGACGAGAATGATTCAGTCGCGCAGGCAGACGCGGCGGACGAGGCTCTTCGCCACGGCGCAAACCATCAAGAACAGCCCCTCTTGGGAGTTCCCGTCGCAGTCAAAGATGTCATCGCGGTCAGGAATCAACCGCTGAACTGCGGATCGAAAGTCCTTGGCCACTTCAGGTCCCCTTACGATGCGACCGTGATCGAGAAGCTGCGGACTGCCGGTGCCATCGTGTTTGGCCGTCTGAACATGGATGAATTTGCCATGGGCAGTTCCACCGAGAATTCCGCATTCCAGGTGACCCAAAACCCTTGGGACCCAAGCCGGATTCCCGGCGGTTCTTCGGGTGGTTCTGCGGCGGCGGTCGTGGCCGACGATTGCCTGGCGGCGTTCGGTTCCGACACGGGAGGATCGATTCGCCAACCGGCGGCGCTTTGCGGATGCGTCGGATTGAAGCCCACTTACGGCCGCGTCTCGCGCTACGGTTTGGTCGCCTACGCGTCGTCGCTCGATCAGATCGGCCCACTCGCGAAGACAGTCCGCGACGCCGCGTTGCTGTTGCGTGTGATTGGCGGACACGACCGCCGCGATTCCACGAGCATTCCGGAACCGGTACCGGATTACACGGCGCGGCTGGATGGCCAGATCAAAGGGCTAAAACTCGGCCTGCCCAAGGAATACATGGTGGGCGGGCTCGATCCTGGAGTCAGCCAAGCCGTCCGCGCCGCCGTCGAACAACTTCAGAAGCTGGGCGCGGAGGTGGTGGAAATCTCGCTGCCGCACACCGACTACGCCATCGCGGCCTATTACATCATCGCGACGGCGGAGGCGAGCGCCAACCTGGCGCGCTTTGACGGAATCCGATACGGGTTGCGCGTCGATGCGAACGATCCAATCGAACTCTACTGCCGCACCCGAGGCGCCGGGTTTGGCACCGAAGTCAAACGCCGCATCATTCTCGGCACCTACGTGCTCAGCAGCGGCTACTACGACGCCTATTACCTGCGCGCCCAGAAGGTGCGCACTTTGATCCGGCAAGATTTTCTGAACGCGTTCGAGAAGGTCGATGCGATCGTCACTCCGACCTCGCCCACCGCCGCGTTCAAGATCGGCGAGAAGTCCGACGATCCCTTGCAGATGTATCTGATGGACATCTTCACGATTTCAGCGAACCTGGCTGGAATCTGCGGTCTCAGTTTGCCGTGCGGTTTCACGAAGAATCCCAAGCTGCCGATTGGCCTCCAGTTGCTTGGCAAGCCGCTGGGGGAAGAAACCATCCTCCGCATCGCCCACGCTTACGAGCAGAGCACAAGCTGGCACAAGGAAAAGCCTGGCCTCTAATCTAGCGCCAACTTCTAGTCGCGGCTGTTTCTCTCTATCGAGTTTCGCGAGCATGTGATTCCGTCCCACAAGCGACCGCAGTGACACTCCCTCATTTAGGCTCGGTAACGGCACTATGCGAGTGACCTCCCCAACGGATGCCCGAGCAGCGAAAAATGGACCGTCTCCCAGCAGGTGGTAGCGGAAACCGATCACAAGAGCCACTCTGAACGCTGCGCACGATTGAGAATCAACTCAATTCGGCGAAATGCAATCCAGTTGTGGCGTAATCGCTCAAACTCGAATCGTCGACCAACTCCAATATGCCGCGACGCCCAGCTCGCTGGCCCCCAGCAAATCGTTGGACCTCGACCACCACCTCATTACGATCTCCTCTTCGAATTTCTTGGTTCACCTTTTGGGGAGAGGTTCTGAGGAGTCCGGCTTTCTCCAAGGATTCGTGATATATGTCGTAAGCTATGCGCTCCCGGGTAAAGTTCAAGACCAGGTCTGCCATGGGGAGAAGGCCGTATTGTTTGTCCGGCTGGCCGGGTTCCTGAACGGCGATGAAAATGCTCGTGATTGCCTCGCCGCATAGCGCCTCAATCATGCCTGGGACGAAGATCTCCTGTTTCGCGCAGAGCGGAAACCTTGCAGCGAGTTGATCAAGGCTGTTGAAGAGGACAGTCAGTTTTTGGTTCCTTCCCTTGATGCGATGGATGCTCATGAACATCCTGTGGAAGAATTCCTCAGGAGTGATGTACCCAGGGTGGTAGTAGAGGATTTCGATCTTGTCTTGTCTCTCCCAATCATCGAGTATCTCCTTCAGACGGTTTTGCCGGTGCCGTTTGCGTTCAAGGTTGTCGCCACCAAGGCCTTCGAACGCCTTTTGGTCTTTTGACGTGAACACCTGCTTTTCGAACTGCTGTTCACCTAGAATGCGAGCCATCGTCTCTCGTGTCATGTTTTCGTCGTCGCGCAAGGAGATGACCAATCCTGACTCCTCACAGTCCAGAACCCTGTGCATCAGGTGGAGATACCCCAAGTGACTCTTATGCCCCCCTCGTTCACCGATAAAAGCAGTGCATCTCCCCTCAGGGAGGCCTTTTCCCAAAAGTTTGTTCAGGCCGTCCGGCAAAGTACCGGCGTACGAAAGTTGGATTGGGTCGGAACGTTTGTAGCGCGACAGGTGGTAATGAATGGAAGGATAGATGAATGTTCCTCCGCTCGGCCGATACGGATGTGCCCGTCGCATCCGACCGATTTCTTGAGCATCATTCACGTATTCAACGGAGAACGGGCTGATTTGAGTCGTACCGGTCTCAAGATGCGTGGGAGGAGCGTAAATCTTCAGTTGATGTTTGCCGAGCACATGCTCTTGATAACGAGCTTTAATAACCTCGATCGTACGAATGAAATAGCTTTCCAGTGAAACGGAGTCTAGCCGGATAGAAATGGACCCCAAAATTCGGACCAGTCTCTAAGTTAGATTTTTCAGGTTCTGCTGGATGTGAGAGATCAGCAGAACTATGAGAAAAACTAAACGGAAACGATACACAGG
>JACQWK010000067.1 GCA_016209525.1 Verrucomicrobiota bacterium | reverse complement strand
GTAATACTCGTTCTCGACCTGATGCTCGTAGCCCTTGAAGTTCACGTTCCGGACGTTGAAGAACACGTATTGGCCGTTGGGATACTCCGCGATGCCAAACAGGGTGTTCGGGGTTTCGCCCTGGTCCTTCCACTGGAACCGGCCGCCGATGGCCATGGCGCGAATGGGATGCGTCACTTTGGGATCGAGCGCCCAGAAGGCCATGTCGAGCTGGTGCGTGCCCTGGTTGTTGAGTTCGCCGTTGCCGGTGACCCAGAACCAGTGCCAGTTGTAGTGCACGAAGTTGCCGTGGAACTTCTCGATGACGGCCGGACCGCGCCACAGGTTCCAGTCCACGTTGGCCGGGGGATCGGACGGTTCCTTGAAGCCGATGCTGCCACGCGGCTTGCAGGCGTAGCCGTAAGAGATTTTCAGCTTGCCGAACTTGCCTTCGTGAATGGCCTGGTGCAACCCCGCGTTGCGCGCGTTGCTGCGGCTCTGAGTGCCATGCTGGATCACGACCTTGTATTTCTTCTGCGCTTCCCATGCGACGCGGCCTTCGGCGATGTCGTGGCTCATGGGCTTCTCGACATACACGTGCTTGCCGGCCTGGGCGGCCCAGATGGTCATAAGCGAGTGCCAGTGGTTGGGCGTGGCGATGGAGATGGCGTCGAGGGTTTTGTCTTCGAGCGCCTGGCGGACGTCGGCCACGCCTTTGCAGGCATACTTGCCTTGGACCTTTTTTTCCAAGGACTTCAGATTGGCCTCCAACACTCTCTTGTCGGGATCAATGAGGTAGGCGATTTCAACGTTCGGTTGTTGCAGCCAGCCGCTGATGTGGCTGCCGCCCCGGCCGTTGACGCCAGCCACGGCAATGCGGAGCCGTTCGTTGGCCCCGAAGACGCGGGCGGTGGAACCGGTGCCGCAAACCAAGGCCGTGGTGCCGGCCGCCATGGAGTATTTCAGGAAGTTACGGCGAGTGAGGTTTGACATGATCGAGTCTTTCTATTGGTTAACTGGTTATGGTTTCACGGTAGAGTGGGCAAATGATTCTTGGCGCGCTTCAGCCAGGCGCGGGCTTTCTCGACGTAATCTGCCAGCCCGTGGTCCTGCTTCGCGGCGGAGAACAGGTCCATGGCCGTTGCGACCAGTGGTCCGTATTCCAGACCACCCAGCGGCGGGGCGATACCGCTGCCTGCGAACGGTTGCCGGAGCAGGGCCTTGTAGTGGTTCTTCTCACACTTTTCAGGTGGCCGCGCTGCCGAGCGTCCTTGAGGAACTGCCGAAAGGCCCTGAGCGATCCTCCACCACGGGCGCTGAGTACTTGGAGGTCAAGCTGGCTGGCTGCCCATCCCTCCTCGGTCGCCAGCCGGCTGAACAGCGGGGGAATGATAGCCTCCTGGGCGCTGTCTTCGAGAAAGAAGGCGACGCGGTAGTTACCCGCCATAATCCCCCCGAATGATTTGTTCTTCGAGGTGCTCGGCAATTTGGTGCGGACGGAACAGATCACCGAGGGAAGTGAAGGGGGCGAACTCGGTGGCACTCCCGGCGCGGCGGCATACGAGCAGGTTCTCATTTCGGAAGTAGGTGGGCAGAATGGGTGAGTGAGTGTTGACGAGAATCTGCCGTGAGCCGTCCGCCGCGTTCTGAAGGAGTTCGGCGATGTTGCGGAGCCGACGGGGATGTACGCCGTTTTCCGGCTCCTCGTAGCCGATCGTGGCGGAGCCACACGTGGGCGACAGCACCGCCAGCAAGCCCAGCACGCGCAAGGTGCCTTCCGAAATCAGGCGGTTGGAGTAGGACGCGTTGTCTTCCCACACTCGGAGGAAAAGTTCGGCCTTCTCCGTGCGTTCGACATCGAGGTCGCGCAACCGGGGCAAGAGTTGTTTGGTGGCCAGCTTCAGCGCCTCGAACTGTTTTGGATTCCGGAGAGCCAGGGTGTGATAGAACGCCGCCAGTTCCTCGCCACGCGGACCGAGGACCGTCACGTCCGCGATGGCGTTGGCTTCACGCATTAGGGCGCGTGGCTCAAAGTAGTAAAAGCGGCAGCGGGACATTTCTTCCCGGAACGCCGCCAGATGCGGGTAATGCGGGACGTAGAGCGGCATGGAGACGACGGTGTAGTCCAGCCCGAGTTCGTGCATGGTCGGGTGTCCCTGGCCCTCCATGCGCAGACTCAGCTTCGAACCATTTTTTTCGAGGAAGGGATTGCGCGCTTTTTCGCCTTCGCCCCGCTGCCGCAACGCGGTAAGCCGCTCGTTCATCACCCGCATCACCCCGGACTTCGATTCGATTTCCAGTTCGACCTGGTAGCGGAGCAGACGCTCGGTCACGCGGGATTTCTCCGTGGCGCTGCCGTTGGGCTCATCCAGACGCTTGCGCAAGTCGCGAATCCGCTGCTCGGTTTCCTGAACTACAGCATCGCTCAGTTCCACATCCACCTCGAACGCCAGGCGGTGGGTTTCCTGCTTCAGCAGGTCGGCGATGGAACCTTTGTCGTAATGCACCGATTCCAGAGGCAGGCCGCGGTGGCCCTCAAAGGCTTCCTTGATGTTCTTGCACGTCACCAGCCGCGCCAGGAGGTTGAGTGCGTCGAACAGGTTGCTTTTGCCAGCGGCGTTTGGCCCCAGGATGACGGTCAACTCCTGCAGCGGCACTTCTGCCCGCTTGAGCGATTTATAGTTTTCGACTTTTGCCCGGCGAATCATGGTTTTGTGGGACTGATGTTACCGTAGCGCTCACTTTTGTGCCAACCCCATCGCACCGTGTTCTCAGTTTCCACGGCTTTCGTTTTCCAACGCTCCCAATGCAAAGGGCGCAAAGAACGACATTTGCCCGAGGCCCTTGCCGAAGCTGTTGCCGCCGCCGTGCGTGATGGCGGCACGAAAACCTTCCCGCAGGATGCGCCGGTGCTCGCGATTGCCGGTGAGCTGCGCTTCGTAAGCCATCGCCTCCGCCGAGAGCATAAGGAGGCCGTAGGGCGTTTTCGAAGAGAGCGGGCAGGCCGTGTAGCGGAAGGTCTTCACGTCCTCCTGCCAGCATTCGCGAATCATCTGGTCAATGCCGACGGTGATCGCCTTGAGCACTTCGGGATCGCCGGTGTGCCGGTGATAGCGGGCGAGCGCGCACAGGGTCAGCCCTTCCATGAACGGCACGTTGCCCTCGCAACGCTGATCGCGATATTTCTTGTCGCGTTCCTGCCGTGTGCTGCCCGGAGGGTGCAGGCAATGGTCGCTGGCCAGGCGCACGACCCAGCCGCGTTGCGGGTCCAAGCCTTTTTTCAGCACCTCCCAGTTCTTGGCGGCGGCCTGAAGATACTTCGCGTCGCCGGTGGCTTCGTAGGCGGCCAGCACCAAGATCGTCGGCCAGCCCAAGGTGCGGATGTGAGTGCCGAGACGGCTCGTCATGCTGGAGGCCATCATGTCGGCGGTCCGCAGCGCTACGTCGCGGGTGTGGCGGTCGCCGGTCAGGTAGTAGTAATCCAGATCACCGGAAATCCAGACATGACCGAAGTTGGCGCTGTGCCCCATTTGGTAAACCGATTCAACGGGCAGCGGCGCATTGGTGTAATAGCCGCCCGTGTGACCCACGCTGTGCAGCCAGATTTCCCCCACGCGCGGCGGCGCGCCGAACGGATTCTTGAAGTGCGGATTGGTGGCATGGACAATATCGACGTCTATGTGATGCCGCGCTGCCTGTTCGCCGCGCGCAAAGAAACGCCGGTCGCCCGTGCGCAAGTATTGCTGGAACATCCCGGCCGCCAGATCGTATTCGAGGTTGCCCCAGTTCACTTCGCGTTCACCGTACCAGTCGCCGTAGTTGAGCATCCCGTATTCGCGCACCTCGTCGCGGCGTTTCAGGTGGGCGGCCAAGGCGCGGTCGAACCAGGCGTCGTAGCCGAAGAACTGCTTGGGATCAGCCGGCGGAAATTCTCCAGCCGCCTGTGTGGAACTCACGTAGGCCGGCTCGCATGTGGCCAGCAACGGCTCTTCCGCAGCCTGGAAGAAACGTGACAGCCCTGCCACGTCCGGCTTTCCCGCAAAGAACGTGGCCCAGAACTCATGCGTTTTGGCGACGCCCACTTTGAACGTGTGAACGCCGTTGCGGAGCGCATAGAACAGTTTGTTTTCCTCGGCCAAGGACTTGCCATCGTAAAGGCCGGCGGGGAATTCGGGACAAATTCCCAGCGTCACCGCGCCGTCTCGCACCTCGAGAGACTTGGGCCACTGCTGCCAGAACTCGCGGAGGCCAAGAGCAAAGCCCGCCGGCTCAGCGCCGACCGCGGCCCATCCGGCGGCGTGGATTCCGGTGGTCTGGCCGTCGCGCGTGTACTGGCGCTCATCCACCTGGAACAGGCGGCCTCCGGGAACGACGCGGCCATCCAGCACCTGCCATTGGACCGGACCTTGCGCTGGGGCCAAGCGCGCGGCCAGACCGAGTTCCTCAATGCTGGCCATCAACACGTCCTGGGTGTCATTGATAAACGTGTAGGACCATCGGACGAAAGGCTGGCCGCGGAAGGCATAAAGGCGGAGCACGTAGCTGAACATCGAACCGTCCCGCGCTGCGTGCCGGCCGGAGATGCGCACGCAAGCGCGCAGCGGGCCGGCCTCTTCGACGACAATCTCCGATGGGGCTTGAGCTGCCTCGAATCGCTGCCGACGTGGGTCCTGCACGAAGAGGCCACCGCCGCCCGGACCGGTAACACGTTCCTCGTTCCCAAAGCGGCCGTCGTGGTTCCGGTCCAGCCAAACGGCGCCCAGCGGATCGAAATTCTCCCGGCTCAATTCCAGCCGGAGCAGGCCGGTTTCGATGGTCGTGATGAGACCCTGAGTGCTAACCCGGACTGGTGACGAACTTGGTGGGGCGGATGCTTTGGCTCCAATGCGCAACGCAAACTGCTTCTTTTGACGCGCGGCCAGGTCCACCTGGAAATCCAGCAACAACCAGCGCACCGAGCCATCCGGCCAGCGCGCGAGGACGTCGGTTTGGAGCGGCACCGTCTGCTCTGCTTCGGCCAGCAACGTCACGTTCTTGGCATCGAACAAGGCGCCTTTGGCCAACGGAACGCCGGACGTCACCGGCCAACTCTGGCGCGCCACGCCACTGGGTTCTTCCACGCTGAGACCCACATCAGCCGCACGGGCACTGAGGCACAAGAGGCCCGCGGTCAGACCACCGAGAATCAAGGTTTTCATCATGCAGGATTAGATGCAAAGCAGTCGGTGCTTCTTCATTTCCGGTCAAGGCTTGAAGCGTCGCCTGAATCAGGCTACAGATGTTGCGATATGAAATTCGCCATCACCGTTGACCGCGATGAAGACGGGATTTGGGTCGTCGAGTGCCCGTCCATTCCCGGCTGTGTCAGCCAGGGCAAGACCAAGCCGGAGGCCTTGAAGAACATCCGGGAAGCCATCGAACTGTGCCTGGAAGTGCGTGCCGATCGCGGTCTGCCGCTCACGGTGGAAACCTGCCAGGTTGAAGTTACCCTCTGATGCCCGCCCTTCGCGTATTGAGCGGTCGCAAAGCTGTCCGAGTGTTCGGGAAACTCGGTTGGCAAGTCGCTCGTCAACGCGGCAGCCATATTATCCTGGTAAAGGAGGGCGAAAACGTGACGCTCTCGATTCCTGATCACAAAGAGGTCGCCAAAGGAACGCTCCGCAGCCTGATTCGCGCTGCCGGAATCACCGTGGACGAATTCACGCGTTTGCTGTGAGGAGATACGGCTTGGGCAACGAGTAGAAGCCGGTGTGGTTGCCGAACGGTCCCTCGTCGCGGAGCGGCTCGCGCGGGTCCACGTAGCCTTCGATGTCCCGCCGCTGCGGGACGGCGTTGAGCAAAACGGTTTCAAGTTCGAGAGAGCTTTCGCCTTGGCCGGCGCGCCAGGCTGCAATTCTCGCCGCAAGACAAGCCCTGACCAGCCGCCGAGCCGACATCCTGAATCTGATCAGAGCGCGGTTCATGCCGAGTCTTTGGTTCGTAATCCACTCACGTCCGGTTGCTTTCCAAGGCTCATCGTTCTACGGGCGATGGGCGGCACCAGCGGTCCGCGCACCACCTTTAAGCCAATCAGTTCGTCCTCCGCACCATTCGCGCGGCCCAGTCATCCGGGCCGGGCGGGATGAGCGTTTGATGCCCGCCGCATTGCAGCGCGATCAACGCCGCGACGCTCTGGCTTGGTTCTGCTGCCACTCGTAAATGGACGGCACGGCTGGCAAGGGCCGCGGCCCGTCTCCCAATGGGAAAACCTGGTTCCCGTCCATCACCAGCGGCTTGGCCGGCCCGGAGGCGATCTGGCCATTGCCGCCGTACACGCGGTTGTCGCGCACTTCGACGCCGACGCAGTTGGTCCGCGAGAGGAAAAGCATCGGTGATTTGCCGTCTTTGAGGACGAAGACGTTGCCCTGGATGATGTGGTCAAAACTCGTCGTGCCGGCGTACACGCCCTGGCCGCGCTCGACGACAAAGCGGTTGTGCAGGACCAGCCAGTTCTCATTCATGCCACCCATCCAGAGGCCGGCCTTGGGCGAAGAAACGTCGCAGTTATAGACGACGTTGCGCGGGCCGTTGGGACCGTGAGCGGCATCGTTCGGTGGCGAAGCCCACAGGCCAAAACCGTAGGAGCCGTGGTCGGCCACCGATTCAATGCGGCATTGCTCGAACAAGTTCTCGTTGCACCAGCCGGAGTGCCACTGGCCGTCGCTTTCGCGGAAGACGCTTTTGCGAATCACATTGCCGCTCGCGGCCCACTGGAACAGCGGCGCGTGACGCATCTTTCGCGTCTCCACGTTTTCCATGAGGGAATCCCAGCAGCCGTCCCAGCCGGTGTAAGCCGTGCCGCCGCCGCCTTTGAACCACGCGTCGTCAAACAGACAGTCGCGAATCTCGCACCACTTCGCTTGCGAGCCGTACACGGGGAACCGCCCACACTTCTTCACCGTCACACCGCGCGCCCAACAATTCCAACCGAAGGAAAACAGCACGCTGGAAATCCAGAGGTTTTCGGTCTGCTCCAGGTAGAAGTCTTCCACACCACAGCGCTGGATGGGCGTCACCTTTTGAATGTAGGAACCATCTACCACCGGAAATTCGAGACGCAGCGGCTGGCTCAGGGTGACGGTTTCGCTCACGATCTTTTCGATCACCGTTTCGTAACGGCGATATGCGCCCCATTGGCAGGCGTTCTCAGTGAGCTTTTTCCATCGCTCGGTGGCCGGACCATCGATGACGATGCAATCGCCGGCGCGAAGTCCCTGAACGCTCTGAAGATTCAGGACGAGGTCGCCGCGATGGCCGTCTTTGGCGAGTTTCAATTGCGATCCCTGCAATCCCTGGCCGGCAAACGTGATGGCGCCGCGCGAATCGGGAACCGGGCGCGTGTCGTTGAATGCGGAGTCCAGGATGACGGGAATCTCGGTCGTGAGTTTCGTGCCGTTGGTGTATTCGGCGATGCCCTGCAAACGGCGCGGTCCATCGGCGATCTCGCCGCTAGCGTTGCGGACCGAACTGGCGAAGGAGAACGTGTTGCCCGAATGCTGTCCGCTGTTCCAAACCGCCACTTCGCGGTCATCCATCCATATTTGCATCCGTTTCAGGCCCGAGGGTCTGGCGTGCAATTCCAGGCGCGTGTTCCGACCAATCCTGCTCCCCGAGAGTGGCCAGAAGAAAGTGATTCCAGCCTTCGGCAACGCGTAGCGAAAAATGATCTGGGTGTTGCCAGCGCCTTGTCCGCGGATCACCACGTTGTCGTTCCGCACGGTGACCGGCCGGTCGAGATAATAGGTGCCCTTGCCGAGCGTCACAGCTCCGCCACCACTTTGGCCCGCCGCTTCGCAGGCCCGCTCCAGCGCTGCCGAGTCATCGGCATCATCGTCCGCGCGACCGCCATAAGACTCGATCGTCGCGAAGGGCTTCACTTCCGGAATGCCCCCTTGCATACCGCAGCGGGTCCAGTTGGGATAAACGATCCCATCGGGGCCCACCACGTCCGCCGGCGTGAGCCGATGCGTTTCGTGGGGTTTGATTTTGTATTGCGCCGGCCAAGGACGGAGCGACGTGCCGGCGGACGGCTCGGGGGCGAGTCCGGCGGCGGCGGTGAAACTCAAGCCAATCGCGAGGGTGAGTGAGGATGTTCTCATATTGGAGCATGTCAGAGAATCGCCATGCGTCCTATTCGTCCTCGAAACCAAAGCCTGAGACGAGGATAAAAACGACGACAATGACCATGCATCGAATCGGTTCGTCAGCCACAAACCCAGCGTGTTTACCACTGCGGAGCACGCAAAGACAAGGCGGCATCGCGGGAACCTCGGGACGCATCTTGACACTGCCACCGAGTCTCTCACGGCGCAACTCTCTCTCCTCCCCACAAAGTGGAGGAGAGAGCCGGGGAGAGGAGGAACGTTGCATCCAAGCAGATCCGGCCACGGTCACCACACGAGGTTGCCCTCTCCCCGACCCTCTCCCACTCCTGCGTCGTGGGAGAGGGAGAAAACAACGGTGGCAG
>JACQWK010000647.1 GCA_016209525.1 Verrucomicrobiota bacterium | reverse complement strand
CCTTCCCCACCTTCCGTGACAAGATGAGTCGTCGCCTCAACCAAGTCGTCCGCCTGGCTACCGGTCCTCCCCAAGGACTTTAGAACAGCCCTGGCCATTGGGAAAGTCCCCGAACGAAGCGTTGAGAGCGCGGTTGGTTTCAGGTTAAACTTCTCAAGCTTGAACAGCGGAACCAGAGTCGGCCCCTTCGAAATCGTACGCCTTCTGGGAAGAGGCGGGATGGGGGAAGTCTATCTGGTTTCGGAAAAATGACGCGTGGCGTCGCTGAAAAGCGATCACCGTCTCATGAAAGTTGCCTGAAGGGGTTGAACACCTTCAGCCCCGGTCGCTGGAAATCCTTCTCATTGCCGGTGACAATGACGAGATTATGCCGGCGTGCTATGGCTGCGATGTAGCTTTGGGATATTCGCGACGGCGCGCGGGCAAGTCATCCATAGGCGCTGGGCACGATTTCAAAACCTCAAGCCAGTTTTCATTCGCCGCCAAGCGGCGAAAGACAAGCGTGTCCTCTTCAGGATCGAATTCGGCTTTGAAGTGGTCGCCCGGCTTTGTCGGCGCGAGGGAAGCGGGAACCGTAAGACGCCGTTTTTCATCAAGGGTTAAGATCATAGTGGGATTTTCGCGCTTAACCGAGGTTCGTCAAGCCGCGCAAGCCGCGACGCGACGCCACGCCGTGCGAAACTCCTGAACGAAGCGTTGAAAGCGCGGTTGCTTTCTGGTTTAACTGCTCAAGCTTGAACAGCGGAACCAGAGTCGGCCCCTTCGAGATCGTGCGCCTGTTGGGCAGAGGTGGGATGGGCGAAGTCTATCTGGCGCGCGACACGCGGTTGGGCCGCGACGTGGCCCTCAAGCGGTTGCCCGGCGAATTTGCTCAGACGCCGGAGCGGCTGCGGCGCTTTGAGCAGGAAGCCAAAACCCTGGCTTCGGTCAATCACCCGAACATTCTCTCGATCTTCGAAGTGGGGATTCACGAGGGTGCGCCGTATCTGGTTTCGGAATTGTTGGAGGGAGAAACGCTGCGGGAACGGCTGCAGCGCGGCCCGATCCCCGAGCGCAAAGCCATGGAATTGACCGTGCAAATAGTCCAAGGCCTGGCGGCGGCGCACGACAAAGGAGTCGTGCATCGGGATCTGAAGCCGGAGAACGTATTCGTCACCAAAGACGAGCGAGTGAAGATTCTGGATTTTGGATTGGCCAAACTCGTGGGAGCGGCGCGAGCGTGCGAGCGTGGAGCGTTAAAGCGTTCCGACGCTCTGACGCTCGAACGCTCAAACGCTCCTGACGCCGAGGACGCTCCCACGCTGATCGAAACCACGGAGCCGGGCCGAGTGCTCGGGACGGTGGGCTACATGTCCCCGGAACAAGTGCGGGGAGAGCCGGCGGATCATCGGTCGGATTTCTTCAGCCTGGGCGCGATCCTGTTCGAGATGCTGACCGGCCAGCGAGCGTTTCAGCGCGGGACAGCGGCGGAGACGATGACGGCGATTTTGAACGAGGAGCCGGCGGAGATGGCGTCGTCGAATCGCGCGCTCTCACCCGGTTGGCGGCGGATTGTGAGCCGGTGCTTGGAGAAGAGTCCAGAGCGACGATTTCAAAGCGCGACTGATTTGGCGTTTGCGATTGAGGCGTTATCCGATTCGAGGACTGAGGCGAAAGCAAAAGCCGCGTCCAAGGCACCGTTGCCGGGCTGGGCTTGGACGGCGGCGGCTACCGTCGTTGGCTTGGCGGTGGTATCGCTCTTAGTGCGAAAACCGGCCGTACCCGCGGATTCGGCGAAGTCATCAACCGAGACGAACACCGCTGCTGCGCCGGCACTCGTCGCGAACGACAAATCCGTCGCCGTGTTGGCGTTCGCCGACCTAAGTCCCGAAAAAGACAGCGAATACTTCTCCGATGGGATCAGCGAGGAGCTGCTCAACGTGCTGGCGAAGGTGCCGGGCCTGCGCGTGTCCGCGCGAACATCGGCGTTTTATTTCAAGGGGAAGCAGGCACCGATGGCCGAAATCGCGAAGCAACTTAATGTGGCCTACCTGGTCGAGGGCAGCGTCCGCAAGAGCGGCGACCGGGTGCGGATCACGGCGCAGCTCATCAATGCGGCGGATGGGTTCCATCTCTGGTCGGAAACCTACGAGCGCGACATGACGAACATTTTCGCCATTCAGGACGACATCGCTCGCGCCATCGTCGCCAGGCTCAAGGTCACCCTGGCGGGACCAGCGGGAGTGTCGTCCCCCAAACGCCACCGCGCAGACGTGGAAGCCTACGAGTTGTATCTGAAAGGAAGGTTTCACATAGAAGAACTCACCGAACCCGAGGTGAACCTGGCCATTACGCATTTCCAACAAGCGTTGGCCAGGCAGCCGGATTACGCGCTGGCTTACGTGGGATTGGCGACCGCCTACACAACGCTGAGTTACTTTGGGTATGTATCCCCCGCCAGTGTGGAGCCCCAATGGAAGGCGGCCGCCGCGAAAGGATTGGAGCTGGACGACTCACTCGTGGAAGCTCATGCCGTTCTGGCCGAAATCGGTTTTTTCTGCGAGTGGGACTGGACCGGTGTGGAGCGCGCCTGCCGACGCGTTCTGGCGCTCGACCCGTCGTATGCCCGCGCGCACCGGACTTATGCCTTTTTACTCTCGACTAGGGAACGCCACTCGGAAGCTATCGCTGAGGCGGTGAAAGCACTGGAATTGGATCCGCTTTCGGCACACATGAAAATGAATGCTGGAGCGGTGTTCTTTTTTGCCCGCGATTACGACCGGGCGCTGGCCACAGCGGAAGAGATCATTTCCGTGAACCCGGACTATTTCATGGCTCATCGGCTCAGAGGCAGCGCCCTTTTTCGCCAAGGGCGCACCGAAGAAGGCATCGCTGCCATAGAGAAGGCTGCCGGAGTGATGCCCGTTCCGGCAAGGTTGGCTGACCTCGCTTTCAAGTATGGGCGGGTCGGCAGAAAGAGCGATGCGCGAAAGATGCTCGACCAACTTCTCCTCCTGGCGAAACAGCAGTACGTTCCCGCCCATACTATCGCGGGAGCCTATGACGGTGTTGGTGACATGGAACAGGCCAACGTCTGGATGAACAAAGCGATTGAAGCGCGGGAGGGCACCCTGGTGTTCGTGAAAGTTCTCGCCGACGACATCACCCGCGCCAACCCGCACTACCCCGAGTGGCTGAAGAAAATCGGCTTGGACAGATGATCGGCGGCGCGCTCAATGAAGCGAATGTGCAAAAATAACTTCCGATTTCCTGGAAAGAATACTTCGTCCCCTTTAACCACCTGGATTGATTTCGGGGGAGAAAGACAAAGGAATGAGGACAAAGGAATACCGTTGTCCTCATTCCGCTGTCTGGAAAGGGGTCCCACACTTTGATATGTAGTGTCAAAGTTTGGGACCCCTTTACGGGCCTTTCGGGGTGCCGCAATGCTCGAACAACGGCGACTGAACGACGCCATTGTCGATCTGCGGGAGGCTTTGCGCCTGCAGCCCGCAGGACGGTTTCCCAAATCCAATTTGGGCGTAGCCTACGCATTTGCAGGGCAACGTGCCGAAGCGATGCGGATTGCCGAGGAACTGACACAGTTGACGACGAGCTACGCAGCCGCTGCTTTTGATGCGGCTCTGGTTAACATAGGCCTCGGGAAGAAGACAGAATCGTTGGATTGGCTGGAAAAAGCAGTCGCAGCCAAGGCGTTTGAAGTTTGGCAGCTCAAAGTTAATCCGGCCTTCGACAGCCTGCATTCGGACGAACGCTTCATTCGCCTGCTGAAGCAAATTGGATTGGACCAATGAAGAGTTCAGCAAATGGCTTGTCGCAACGGAGCTAATGAGTATTTTAATTTCATGATTGTAACAGCGACAGAACTGGCCCGCGACAGCGAGCGGGTCCTGGATCGGGTGGTCCAGAGCGGCGAGATTGCGGAGGTCCAGCGGGACGGGCGAACCGTCGCCGAAATCCATCCGAAGGTCGGAGCATCGAGAGAGGACTTGTTGCGCGTGTTGGGGCGCATTCGCTGGACGGAAACCGAGAGCCGGGAATTGAAGCGCGCGATAGACGCGGCTTCTAACGTCATCGGCTATGCCGGTCGCGATTG
>JACQWK010000066.1 GCA_016209525.1 Verrucomicrobiota bacterium | reverse complement strand
GTGTTTAGCCATGGGTAGCGCAGCCGTCGCGGCTGCGGGTTTTGGCGGCGTCTCGCTGCCAGTCGTGGCGATGGTGGCGCCGAGACGGCGCCAGAACCCGCAGGCGTGGACGCCCGCGCCGCGTTCGCTATATACATACCAGCAACCTGCAGCCGAATATGGCGGCAGGCTGGTAGTCTGCGGCAACAGGCCAGTGGCCTGTTCCACCCTTCAGGCATTTTCAAAACACGCCCACGGAGGTCAAGGGCTTGGTTTCAGTTCCCATCGCTCGCCGAAGAATCCAGCGGCGGCGATTCCGCCCGGCCCTCTTGAGGAGACCGGCACGTTGATGTCCACGACCGCGTAGTCGGGCAGCTTGGGTACCTGGCGTGCATTGTTCAAATAGTCGTACTCGCGAAACGTGAATCCGCTGTTGAGGACCACATAGCGATTTGGATTCAACGGATTGGGGTAGATCAGGACCAGGACATGATGTTCGGCCGAATTTGATTTCCCACCCAGATGAACGCCGGCGGCGTCCCAGCGGATCGGGAGCTGGGGAGCGATTTTCGCCAGCAACGCGTTGCTCTGCGGGTCGCCCCAAAGAACCAGATGGTGATCGGCAATGTCCGCTTCGGTCACATCGACATCCGCCTTGACTCGCGCCTGTCCTCGGAACTGACGCCGCCAATGTTCGACCGCATGGGCGTGCTCGGCTTCAGCCCAGGCACCGACTTTTGGGCTCAAAGGCTTCCCGGTCGGACGGACCATCAGAAAGCTGTCGAGAAACGCATCGTCGATGGGGCCTTGGAGTCCGTGAATTTTCCGAAGACCTCCAGTCGCCGCCGTCGTCGCCGTGGTCCATCGGCCATCTGATTTCACGAAATGCGCCGCCCACGAACGGTCCGAGCTCACGGATGGCGCTTCAAGTTCACGGCCGTCGATGACGACTTTGGGTTGGCGCGAGACTTCGAGGGGGCAAAGCCCGGCCGGCATTTCCACAGTGAACGCCGCGACGTTTGCAGATTTGACCGCGACCGTGTGGTCATCGACGATTTCCGCATCCAAGCGCGCACGTTCCCAGTGTTCGTCCAACCCATCCAGCGTCACCCAATGCATTCGGTGGTAGCGGAGGGTCCAGGTTGTGAACCGGACTTTGTTGGGGACCGGATTCCGCCCGCGAGCCACGATGCCGTCAATGCGCCGGTTGATCTCCTCTTTGGATTGCGGGTGGTAACGGTGCGCCGTGTTGGATCCGATGATGTGGGTGAGTTCCATGCCTTCCGATGCCATGGCTTTGGCCATCATGTCGGCCGCTTGCTTTTGGCGATCGATCTCACCGCTGTAAGCGACGGTCGGACAATTAAAGAGGTTCGCCGCGTAATCGGTGCAATCGTACCAGTGCCAGAGCTTTTGTTCGAACCAAGTGGGCTGAATCGTCTCGTTTTGGAACACCTTGAGAAAATCCGGCGTCTCGGAAAAGCCCGCGCCCGGGGCGGCGGCGGCCCACAATCCGGCGTAATGCACCGCGAATTGCCAGCACGCCGCGCCGCCCATGGAAAAGCCGCGCACCACCAACCGGTTCTCATCGATCGGATAATGCCGTCGGACGTGATCGAGCGCTTCGAAGAGATCGATCTCGCCCGCGAATTTGTTGGCGTTGCAGTACCGGCCATAGAGATGCAGGACAAAACTGTTCGGCGGGACGAACTCGCCGGGGGACCGCTGCCGTTCGTTGATGAAACTGAGCTCGGTCAGCGTCTCGTTGCGGCCATGGAACCAAGCATCCAGGCGGTGAGGTTGGGCGGGATTGGACCGGTACGAAGGCGGCACAACGAGCCCGTATGGCTGGAGCGAGCCGTCGATCTTCGACACGTAAGCGCGCACCACCAAACCCGTCGCAGTGGCCCAAGGCGCTTGGCCGTCCCGCAAAGCCTTGGCGCGTTCCATGCCTTGCTGCAAGAGAAGGCGCGCGGCTTGGAGGTCATTCGTCCGGTAAATCTCGCCGTAGGCCAAGGCGTCGTGGACGGCTTTATGATAGATCTGCGCGTCCGAAAGCAGGTCCAGGAGCGCCGGTTTGGATGGCAGCGCCGCGCGCAGCGAATCGAGTTCGCGGCCCAGTTGAGCGGCGCCGGTTTCAAGCTCGGCGCGGTCCGCCTCGGGAATCGCGATTCCCGGCGGCGGAATTCGGCGCACTTTGTCAGGAAGATTGTCCGCGGGACCATCTGCGAGAATTGCGCACGCCGAAGCGGCGAGAACGAACGGAATGACAAGGCAGACATTCATGGGCGCATCCCAAAGTTGTCGGTGGAAGGCGGAGCGCGGCCTTCCAGGCCGCAGCGGTTCTGTTCTTCCGGGAGGCCTGGGAATAATCGAGCCGCGCAGGTTGTGGGGGCC
>JACQWK010000642.1 GCA_016209525.1 Verrucomicrobiota bacterium | reverse complement strand
GTCGGGTACTGATCGTACGTTCCGCCAATCGGATTGCGCTGGTAGATGTCGAAACTCAGGGAATCACATTCCTCCAGCAACGGTTTCGAATCAGAAACGCCGTTCTTGACCCGAGTGAGCGTCTTGGCTTCGGGGTCGTAAATGAATTGAAGCTGGAGGCCGTCGAAGTCCTCCAACGTCAACGCGGAGCTCGTAGCCTGAACGACGCGATTGGCCTGGCGGATTTGTCTCGACATGGTGTCCAAAGCGATCCGGCTCCTGTGGTCCAGGTCCACATAGTTCGCCATGGCGGCAAAACTTCTCGCCGTAAAAACCGTGAGTGAAGCAAGGCCGATGACCACGAGCGAGCCGACGGATGTGGCCACCATCAACTCGGGCAGGGTCATCCCTGCTCGGTCAGTAGATGTAATTCTGCAATCCATATCGGGACACGAACGTGCTCATCTCCCGCGACCGGAGGACATTGGCCGAGTCCCATGTCACTTTCACCGTAACCATCTTGAGGTCGTTGCTGTAGCTCTCGGTGATGGGGGCGGCGGAGATGCTCACCGACCCCGTATAAGTCAGCCCGCCCGTGTATTGCGTCGCGGTATAAAAGACGTCCGCGAAGTTCGTGGGGATGAATCCTGACGTATTGATTTGGTCCCAGGTGTAAAGGCGGATCGTTTCCATCTTCTCCTGAAGAATCTGAGTCGCCCGGAGATTCTCGCGCGCCAATTGCACGACGGCGAATCCCGAGGAAAGGCCCGAATAAAGGCTCACGAACATCATGCTGCCGATCGCCAGCGCAACGAGAATCTCCATGAGCGAAAAAGCCGCGGCCTCAAGGTTGGCACCTGGCTGCGCTTCCTCCTGATTCACTTTCAGGAGGAGACGCATACCTCGTACTCCATCCCTCTCCCCATCCGACCGGGAGAGCGTGTCCGTAGGACGGGTGAGCGGCAATTGAGATAACGCTTTCACATCGATTAGTCTCACCTGGACGGCAAGTCGGAGTAAGTCTTCATTCGGATTCCGCAAAGCTGTCGAGCCGTCGTGGCCGAATCACTCGGAGACGGCAAGCTGTTGGTCGTTCAATACCCGGATTGGTCCCTCCAGCAGTGTGCCTGCCTAAGCACCAATGAGAATTCTTATGGACACGGCTTTCCACGACTGAAGCACCTAGCAAACAATCACTTAAAGCGCACCAATGTGGAAGCAGAGACGATGAAGATTTTTGGCCCTAATGTTATTAGAGCCGAAGAGGGGTGACGAATAGGTCCTAATGGGTGAACAAGCCCTCTGCTGTCAACTCACCGGATGGTGTGCTGAACGAAGAAAGCGGCGGCTTGCGAACGGCGGCTCAAGTGGAGTTTGTCCAGCACGTTGCTCAGATAATTCTTAATGGTTTTGTCGCTCAATCCCAGATCGGCGGCGATTTCCTTGTTGGTTTTGCCTTCTGCTACGAGGGCCAGCACGCGACGTTCCTGAGTCGAGAGCAGGTCCATCTTGGAGGGGGGATCGGCGAGGTTTTTCATTCGACCCAAAACTCGCCCCGTCACCGCCGGATCCAAGATTGATTGGCCGGCGGCCACTTTTTCGATCGCCTTCACCAAACCTTCACCATCAATTTCCTTCAGCAAGTAACCATCCGCTCCGGCGGCAATCGCTTCAAAGACGATTTCATCATCCGCAAACGAAGTGAGGATCAAAACGCGAGGTTCTCCGGGCATCGTCTGGACTTGCCGGCAGACATCAAAACCGCTGCCGTCCGGCAAGCGCACATCCAACAGCAGCACATCTGCCGTGGCCCGCTCCATCTCGGCGAGCGCGGCCGCGGCCGTAGCCGCTTCCCCGACGACTTCGATATGGGGAAATCGACCCAGGAGCGTGCGCAGTCCAATGCGAACTACTTCGTGGTCATCGACAATCAACACCCGAATCCTTTTCATCTCAGGCAGACTCATGCGGAGTTTTTGCCGGAATGTCGAGCACGATTCGAGTACCCTGGCCGATTTGCGAAACGACTGAAAACGCAGCGCCCAGTTCGCGAGCGCGAGCCGCCATGTTGCGCAGTCCACGACCACCCGCCAAGACAGCGTCTGTATTGAAGCCCACGCCGTTATCCCGAACTTCAAACCGGATCTTCCCGTTGTGCGGTTGGAGCGAAAGGATGGTTCTTTCCGCTTGAGCGTGGCGCACGCTGTTGCTGACAGCCTCGCGAGCGATGTGAAGCAGTTGAGTGGCCTGCGGCGACGTGAGGCTTTCCGCCGCGAGCGAATCGATCTGCAAGGCAAAGCGTGGGGCATGAGCTTCCCCCAGCATGAGAACGATCGATTTCACAGCCGTCTTGAATTCCTGGCCCCTTAAAGCGCCGGTCTCCAGCCCGGAAATGAAGTTTCGCACATCCCGGATGACCCCGTTCAAATCCGTCAGGACTCTCGCGAGCCGGCTCTCGACCTCGGAGGGTTTCTCGCTCACCAGCCGCTTGCAGTCCTCCAGGTTGAGTCCGACCGCGTAGATGGATTGGATGATGCCATCGTGCAAATCCCGTCCGATGCGCTCGCGCTCTTCGAGCGCTTTCCGCAGATCGTTTTCACTTTGTCCCTTTTCCAGAGACGCCTCCTTCTTGCGCAGGAATTCGGTTTGGCTCGCCACACGCTTGCGCAACAAGCCCACCCAGCCAAGTCCAGACAAGAGTGCCAGTGCCAGTCCCCATTGCATCCATGCCAAGCCGTGTGATTTTTGTCCCGGGGGCTGTTCGATGACCATGAGGTCCTGCGGCGACCTGAGCAGCAGCGAGAGACCGCCGGAGGAGCCGCTTTCGCTGCGTTCACGGGCGCAAATTCCAGTCACAAGGACCCTGCTCCCCACGGCGAGCCGCGAAGCCTCTTTTCCATCGAAGGGATTTGCCGTGCGCGCGTGGAAGACGGCTTGGTCAGCGCGCAAGGCGAGGGTCGAGACTCCAGACGGTCCACTTTCGGTGGCAGTCAACGTCGCTTCGATTCTTACCAGTTCGTTGTCAAATTCGCCCGACAACGCGTGGCTCGGCGCAATCGTCACCGGCCTCGGCGGGTCCCCTTTCTTAATGCTCCGAAAAACGGCATCCGTGAGCGTCGGGGCCTGCGTTTCCAAGTCGATGAAGCCAGCCACATCGACCGTCTCCCCATGTTCAACGGTCGGACCCTCTTCGGTTTGAATCCGAGTGCTTCCAGTCTCATCCCGGATGAAGAGAAAGCGTTTCGGCCAGTGCAGGGTCACCACTCCGCTCAGGCGGACCCGATGATCCAACCCCTGGCCGGGAGAATACATCTTGAGACTTCGGGCCGTCCTGAACGATGCCGAATAAGCGTCTGGAGATCCCGCCTTCAGCACGGTGACCTGCCGCAGGCTCGGCACCATGAGATGAAAACCGCCCACTCGCCTGCGAGTGTCGAACGAAGCGCCGACGGTGCCTTGGATGCGGACTCTGGAATCAACGGCCAGATTCTCCCGTCCCGGTTCGACCTCCGCCACCCGAGCTTTGAGGCGGCTCCGACCGGCTGCCAACTCGAGCACCAGATGCCCCCAATCTTCTGACACTTTGCGCAAGACGCCTTCCACCTGGACCCACTGGCAATCTTCTTGGCCCGCCGCGAGCTGTTCCATGGCCACAATTTTTGGCGCGGGCAACCGGCCCGAAGCGAGGATGTTGATCTCGGCCTGGTTCAGGAAAGGCGAGAAGGAGCCGGCTCCGGTCGTGCCGGTGACTTCGACCATGTCTCCTGCCTTCGCGGGCTGGAGCCAGTTCTTCGGATAAACGTAGATCCCGGCGGTCTCATCTTGAACGAAAAAGAGCTCCGTGCGCTTCTCAAAGAAGGTCACCACTCCTCGGAGCCGGACGCGGTGTTGCCGCCCAGCCTCTGCGGAGTTCAGACTCAGAACTTGCGCAGCCGTGGTCAGAGGGGAGGTGCTCTGCGGAGTCTCTTGAGCGATCGCTATTCCGGCCATGGCGAGAGCGCAGGACAATCGTCCGAGAGCCAAGGACCGGTTCAGCAAGCTGGTTTCGAATGCAGGCATTACTGCACCATTAAACACGCGGCAACCGAAACCTTCAACTCCGTCATTCCGGGGTCACGCTCGGAAGATCAAGGGTCCCGTTCAGCGGTGCGTGCCGAAAAGTCAACAACAACTGATTGAGGGCCTGGCAGTCGCGGATGACCGTCTCAGGGGGACCCGTCAACATGCATTCCAAATGGCCGCCCGCAAAGGCGAGAAATCCAATCCGTGTTCTCCGGCGCGCGCCACTGGTGGTTCGCCATTCCAGGTCAAAGGCCGGCCCGCTCCGTCCTAAACAGGACAGAGCGCACTCTTCCACAATCGTGGCGCTGGGGAATCGTTGGAGCGCTTTCTGCCGCGCCATTTCAGGTGAAAACTCGGCCGACAGAAGTCCGATCCTCTCGTCGATTCCGATCGTAATCACGGAACCACCCTCAAACCGAGACAGTTGGATTTTCTTTTGCGGAGAGTCCGTTTGCGTATGCCAGCCGCCCAACGGCAGAAACGAGAACTTGTTCGACTCTGTCATCACGACCAGGGTCGAGACCTGCACACCCCCGTGAATCGTCCGAGACAGTTCGCTCATGCGGAACTGAGGCTTCAGTTTCGCGCCAGTATTTCTCACACCGGGTTCGGCGGCGAGCTGGGTCCTTGGACCGGCGGGAGGGAGGTTCGTCGCAAACGGCAATGCCGACTCCCCCGCCCAGGCCATGGCGGGAACGACTGCGGCGAGCAGTGCCATCGTGCCGCCTGCAACGGTTGCATGCATCCAACGTACCAGGCTCAGGGGCGCCATGCGCACAAAAACGTTCGGAAACTTCTCCTCTTGGCGTTCTCCGCAAGGAGACGGAATTGCCGTACCCGCGCATGGCCAATCCAGAGACCCCATTAGGTCCCGCGCGGTGCGGATGGCTCTCCCGCTCCCGGCGGGAGAGGGCCGGGGTGAGGGGGAAAGCGACGTGCCAAGTTGGATGGGGTACACACTCACTGACGGATGTCTTCAGCTAGTTTCAATTCGCTTGTATGAGTGAGCCGAATGCCCCTCACCCCATCGGATGGGGAGAGAGTGTCCGTAGGACGGGTGCGGGGTTTTTCAAACGGAGCTTTCACGTAATTCTTCTCCTCTTGATCGCTCATTGGAATCAGTGTCTGACAGCTAATATGCTGCGAAATCGGTTGTGTTGGGTGGCGGCAAATTCCACGTGCTTCGAATAATCGCCCGGACCTCGGGCGTCCCCGGCGGCTGCTTCGTGATATCCAGATAGTTCAGATCAAAAGAGTAATTGCGGGCGGGCGGATAATAGTAAGCGCCGGGCTGTTGGAACGGAGCTGTCGCCTTGATGCTTGGGAACAGAACCACCATCGAGCCGTTGCAGGTAAACGTGTCGCCGCTCCAATTCTCGAGGAACCGGCCAAGATTGTGGACTCCGCCGCTGTAGATCGCAGGCGAGTTCGTCGTTTCTACGATCCCGGTCAAAATGGCGGCGTTCACGGTGGTGCTGGAAGCGTTTCGCGAGGAGTACGAGCCGCTGCTGGCGGAATCAGTCCAGTTCCCGGAAAGTATGGTCAACGCGTCGGAGACAAGGGATGCCGGCTTCGCGTTCGACGTGTTCGTGGTGCCGAGGTGAGCTGTGGTTGGCTGGTTGTAGTGCCCCTTGACATAAACCGGGTTCGGCGTCGCGACCGTCAGCCCTCGCGAAGGCAATGTCTGGCCGTTCACCAGCCGTACCGCGTTCAGTTGTGAGCTGGTGGTGGTGCGATTGTCCGCGACATAGATCAGATTCACCGGAATGCTTGCGCCCAACGCCGTTTGAACGCCCGAGTTGGTCGAACTCCAACTCTGGAGCTTGGAGACGTCGATCTGCGTCACTCGAACAGTCTTGCCCTCCCGCTGATCCGTAAACGTGAGGTTGGTGCTCACGAAGTTGGTCGCCTGCAGCCAGGGAATTGAAGTGGGACTGGCAGAAAAAGGCGTCTTGGCCGCGACCGTGACCGCACTGTTCGTCACCAGGATCAATAATTCCGCTTTGTTGTAGTACCGCTGTTGCCCCATCGGCGAACCGATGGACTCGGAAACGTGAGGAATCTGCAGAACTTCGCGGACAGCGTCCGGGGAGTTGTTCGTTCCGATCGGAAGGTTCATTGAGGCGACGCCGGTGTCCTTCTGTCCTTGATACGTAATCGAGCCCGAAGGGGGCGCGCTCGAGTATGCCGGATCGCCGGGTTTGCGTGTCTTGATGTTCTTGGCGACGCTCGTGACATCGCTTTTGAACGTCAGCGGAGCGCTGGGATAGGTGTAGATGGTTCCGTTGCAGTGGACCCGCCCGTTGACGGTCATCGTGGTCATCGTGTTCACTTCCAGATCCAGGCCGTAGAAGATCGCAAACTGGAAAATCGGGATGGAAGCGACCTGCACATCCTGGTTCACCGCGCCGACGATCGCGTAAGGCGAATTCAACTCCCGAACGTTCGACAGCACCCGATAGGTCGAAGCCCAGCCGCGCAACCCTTGGTATTGGGAGTTCAAATCCACATACGCCTCGGAAGTGATCCGATTCACGAAGGTCTGGCCCGGCACGCCATCGGCGTTGTTAAACTCAAAGCCGTTCCAAAAGGACGATTCCGCGGAGGTCGGCACCAGAGCTCGGTAAGTTGAAAGACTGGCAAACACGGTGGATTCCCCTCCGTTCTTGTAATCCAAGGTGACGCGAGCCAGCACCTTCTCCGTCGCGGCTTCGGCCGCTGCAACCAAGCTGAAATAACGGTTTTGGCGCTCGGTTTGAATGGCGCTGGTCGAAGTCCAATTCAGCGCGGTCCCCAAGGCCAGCATGCTGAGACCGGCGAAGAACAAAACCATCACCAACGCGTAACCCGCGCGAGCCGGATTTGAATCGGGACATCGAGTTATCATTTCAAAACCATCATGAGGGAACCCACCCCCCCGACCCCTCCGTCGGAGGGGAGCCATTGAGGAGAGTTCATAAGTTACTCAACATGAGAAATGCCCCTCACCCCACCGGATGGAGAGAGGTTGGCCGAAGGCCGGGGGAGGGGTGTGTGGATACTTCTGAATTCATTCATCAATATGTCCATCGCAGTTGTCGTCCGTTCCCCTCCTGAGAGGGGTGCAGGGATGGGTTCGTTTTCCAAGACGAGTGAAATATCCATAGGCAGCCGCTTACTCCAACGCCCTCCTAGTGACCCGTGTTCGGAGCTGATAATAGTCGTAGTAATTGCCCGGTCCGATCTGGATGACAGGATATTGAATTTGGTAAAACTGAAGCATCAAGCCGATGACCCGGTTGTTCTGGTTGTTCGTGAGGATGTTTCCGGCGTAGTCTTCCGAAGTGAAGATTTGAGAATTCGTGATGCAATTGGCGACCACGGAGCTCGATTGATCATCGCCGGTGACTCGCATAAGACGTTGGGAATCGCCGTCCAGAAAATAGCGCACGAACACCGCCGTATTCGTCGAAGGATAAATCTGAAGCGCGCTCCCTTTCTGCGCCAGACCATCGGCAACCTCGCTGAAACCGCTTGAATTGCCGTCGCCAATCTTGATCATCTTCGCGGATCGAACCTCTCCGGCGAGTTTGCTTAAAGCTCTCCGCGCCTCGTCGCTGGCACCGAGTTTCGCCTTGGTAATCTCGATCAAACGCACCCCAAACAGATGGCTGGCCAACACGCCCGCGAGCACCAAAGCCAGGATGCTCGAAGCGATCATCATCTCCGGCAGCGTGAACGCTGCTTGGCGACCGGATTGACACGGATTCCGCGCTCCGACCCCAGAGGAACTGTGCCGGCCACGCTGGTCCAGGCTGGCGGTGCCTTCTCCCTCACCCCGGCCCTCTCCCTTGGGGAGAAGGAAGAACGTATCTGATGCGCGGAAGAGACCAAGGTTTCCAGCTTGGCCCAACGCGCAGACGACCTTTCCCTCTCTTTGGGGAGAAGGCCAGGGTGAGGGGAACAGCGGTCTGTGAAACCGCATCCACGCCGAATCCCGGCCAGTCCGGTCAGTCACTAAGCTCTTTGAAGCGCTCATTGATCCGCCGTCCTATAGGTAACGACCGTGTTCGTGAAAGGCCCGCGCGACAAAAACATCCACACACAATCGACGCGGATCATTTTGAGCGGCGGAGCCGTGGACAAGGTTGAGATGGTGGTGAGATTGGTTGCACTCACTAGATTGGTTCCCGAGATTGGAATGTCGAGCACCTCCACCTGAACGGGGAAATTGCTGCTCACCAATTCATCGACCGACGGCCACCCATTTGGATCCCATTTGGCCGCACGAGCTTGCTCCAAACGCTGCATCGCCAGCGAATGCGCTGCCAAGGAGTAAGCCGACCATTCAGCCCGCCGAGTTGAAAGTGTATAACCGGTAATGACAGCCCCAACCATCATCGCGGAAATCGAAAGCGAGATTACGACCTCCATCAGGGTGAAAGCCAAACGGGATTGGCAAGCTGGCTCTGTTGATCCGACTCTATCCATGCCTAAATCAGCCCTTAAGACTCTATCTAGCTAGGGCTATTAATACCTGTCTATATGGGGAAGCATGGAAATTGCCAATCTCAAAGTTGACGTGAGTTCTCCGTCCGAGCACATCGACGCTTGAAACGGCTAAGAAAAGCTGCGGAGTAACGGCAGACCGGAGCCCACGGCGTAAGCCGCGGGCTATTAACTTCCGCCACTCCGTGGCTACCTCATGATTGATGTTAAAAGCAACATTTCAAATGCCGAATGCAGGTTAACCGGATTTGGGAATTTCGTGGTGTCAACACCTACACTTCGAATTACCCTCGCGCAATGCGACTTGCTACTCGTGCCACCTGGATCCGAATTGGCATCCTGGGCGTGGCTCTGGGAGTCCTGATCGCTTACGGTTGGTCCAAAATGATTCGCATGCCGCTCCAAAGCTACGGCGGACCTTGGCTCCCGCTTTCGCCGGAGGAGGCTCGACTCCAAACCAAGCTTCGACAAAACGTGGAAGTCCTGGCCGGCAAAATTGGCGACCGAAACCTGATCACCTTCACTCAACTCGAAGCCGCCGCGCAGTTCATCGAAACTGCCCTCAGGCAATCGGGCCACAAGGTGAACCGGCAAGGATTCGAAGTTCACCAGAAAGTCTGCTGCAACCTGGAGGCGGAAATCCGAGGAAGTGCGCGAGCGGACGAAATCGTTGTCATCGGGGCGCACTATGATTCAGTTCTAGGCTGTCCCGGCGCGAACGACAACGCGACTGGTGTCGCCGCTTTGCTTTACTTGGCCGCGTCGTTCGCCACCAACCGGCCTGCCCGGACCGTTCGTTTTGTCGCCTTTGTCAACGAAGAGCCGCCTTATTTTCAAACCGAGCACATGGGCAGCCGGGTCTATGCGAAGCGATGCCGCAGCCGGCGGGACAACATTGTCGCCATGCTTAGCTTGGAAACAGTCGGCTATTACACCGATGAGCCGCGGAGCCAGCAGTATCCCTTTCCGGTCGGCGTCTTTTATCCCTCGCGCGGCAATTTTGTCGCGTTTGTCGGCAACACATCGTCCGCCAAGTTGGTGCGCGAGTGCGTCTCCATTTTTCGCCGAGCCGTGCCCTTTCCCAGCGAAGGTGCGGCGTTGATGTCGATCTTGCCTGGGATTGGGTGGTCGGACCACTGGGCCTTTTGGCAGGAAGGCTATTCTGCGCTGATGGTGACGGACACGGCGCCCTTTCGCTACAAGCATTACCACACCGAAAACGACACGCCGGACAAGATCGCCTACGATCGCATGGCGCGCGTGGTGGGTGGGCTGCAAAGCGTCGTCAGCGGGTTGGCCAATCCGTGATCAGAATGCTGCAATACTTGCTTGAAGAATTGCCTGCTTTGCGGGATAAGTGAACTAGTTCAACCATTAGCTTTCGGACAAAGCCATGAAAAATGTCTTCATATCCTCCCTCCGTCGCCAAATCCTCGGTCGCCGCGGCAATCGAGCGTTTACCTTGATTGAGCTGCTCGTGGTGATTGCCATCATCGGCATTCTGGCCGGCATGCTTCTCCCCGCGCTGGCCAAGGCCAAGGAGGAAGCTCAGCGGACCAAGTGTATCAACAATATGAAGCAGATTCTCCTGTCCTCGCACATGTACACGACGGACAATAACGATTACATGCCCTACAGCTCGTGGAGTTCCGGCACGACCAAGGTGCCGAATTGGTGCTACACACGCTACCGCGTCGCCACGCCCGCAGACGACCGCGTGAACGAAGGCCAGCTCTATCAGTATCACACGGTGAGCAACCTGTACTGGTGCCCGCTGGATCGGACGAACACCATCTATTTTAGGCAGCGTGAGATGCAGGTCAGCAGCTACGTCATGAATGGAGCCGTGACGAGCTACACCACGAGCCCGCCTGGGAAACCCCAGTGGACCACATGGAAGATAAGCGACTTCAGACCTGATTCGATGGTCTATTGGGAAGCCGACGAACGACAGCCTGCCAATTACGATAACGTGGCCAGTCGCCCCGATGAGGGCGTCACGCTGCGGCATAAGAACGGCGTCGTCATGGGCATGTTTGGCGGGCAATTCGAATACATGAAGCACTTGAAGTACTACCAGGAGGCGGGCATTGGCGGCTTCAGAGGCGCCCGGCCCGGCCGTTTCTGGTGCAACCCGGCAACAAAAACTGGCGACTAATCCCGCTTCGTCTTCTATGAAAGCCCACATTCCTTTGCGTTGCCACGCCCTCGTGGCCACGCTCCTCGTCCTGCTGTCCGCTGGCGGGTGTAGCAAGTCCGGCGAAGAGGTGGTCCCGGCAGCGAAAACACCCGACCAAGCGGCTTCGGGTTTGGATCAGACATTCGCAACCGCACCGCCTGTCGTCCGGGAAAACGTGACCGCCGCTTCGGAAGCACTGCGAAGGCGGGATTACGAGAAAGCGGTCGTTAGTCTCCACTCGGTGCAGCAAGCGCCACAAATCACCCTGCAACAAGGAATGGCGATTCACAATTCCTCCGTTCTCCTCGAAGCTGAGCTCATCAAAGCCATCGAGCGCGGCGACCCGCGCGCGAAGGCGGCCTATGAGCTTCTGAAGCGGTCCAGACGGAATTGACCGCAGTCTGGCAGGTGCGGCCACATACATCGTTCGAGTCATCGTGGTAGAGACGCGTTCCACCGCGTCCCTGACTTCCTCAAATCGCGATCGACAGTCCCAAAATGAGCGGTGAGAAAACCTGGTGGCCTTGGAGTTTCCATGGCCATCGAGTTTTCGAAACCATCAATCCACAAAGTGCTTGCTCCACACGAAACTGCGTGGTTATCCTCCGCCTTACACCAAGCGTTTGGCCCAGCAGACGTTTGGCCACAATTCAAAAGCCTATGACACAGACATCAACCCTGGCCCGTTATCCCCATTACCTCACCGCAACAGTTATCGCTGCGCTCACGATCGTTTTGATTCCGGCTTCTCAGGCTGCCCTGAAAGACGGCCTGGTCTCCTATTGGCCGCTCGACAATGTCGTGGGAACAAAAACCCCGGACTTGGTGAGCGGATATGACCTAGAGCTCGCCAACCTGACGTCTGCCGATCTTGTCGCTGGCAAAGTCGGCAGCGCCTTCAAATTCGATAATGCCCGGCAGACAATGCTCCGGCGGATTAGCAGTCCGGGCGAACAGTTGCCCATCAACCAGCATCCCGCCTTCACGATCTCATTCTGGGCCAACGTCACCGGGACAGGCCAAAGCGATCTTCGGCTTTTTTCTGAAGCCAGCACTACCGATAACAATCCGCTCTTCAACCTCGGCACGGCAAGCACCGGCGCGACGGGCCAGCTTGACTACTATTTTCGCCAGACGGGTTGGGGAACCGTCGATCATCTCAAGAGCGAAGGCGAACCGCTCGACGGCACGTGGCATCATTTGGCTTTTGTCCAGCAGGCCGACGGCACCCGCGCGTTGTACATCGACGGCAAGAAAGACGCGTTGGAGCTTCCGGCCAAAGCGGACGGGACTTGGCGCATCAACACCACGACCGTCGGCGGCATCCTGCGGGCCAATCCCACGCACTGGGTCACCGGCCTGATTGACGAAGTCGTTCTCTGGAGCCGCGCACTCTCTGAAGCTGAACTCGGGCAGGTCGTCAAAGAAGGCTTGGACAGCGTCTTTCCGCCGTTGACCAAAGGGATGGCAGCCTATTGGCCCCTCGACGAAGTGCTCGGATCGAAAACCCCCGACCTCGTGAGCGGCTATGATCTAGAATTGGCCAACCTGACGGCCGCCGACCTGGTGACCGGCAAGGTGGGCAAAGCCTTTAAGTTCGACAACGCCCGCCAGACCATGCTCCGGCGGATTAGCAGTCCGGGCGAACAATTGCCCATCAACCAGCATCCGGCCTTCACCATTTCGTTGTGGGCCAATGTCACGGGCACAGGCCAGAGCGATCTGCGCCTTTTTTCTGAGGCAAGCACGGCGAGCAACGACCCGCTCTTCAACCTAGGCACGGACAGTGGTGGAGCCAGTGGCAAGCTCGATTACTATTTTCGGCAAAGTGGCTGGACCACTGTCAATCATCTCAAGAGCGAAGCCGAGCCGCTGGACGGCACGTGGCATCACTTGGCCTTCGTCCAGCAGGCCGACGGCACCCGCGCCCTCTATATTGATGGGACCAAAGATGCCTTGGAAATTCCGGCTAAAGAGGCGGGCGCATGGCGGATCAACACGACGACCGTCGGAGGAATCCTGCGGGCCAACCCCACGCACTGGGTCACGGGCCTGATTGACGACGTGGCGCTTTGGAGCCGCGCGCTCTCCGAAGCTGAAATCAAGACGGTGGTGACTACCGGCACGCCGGTGCCCTTCAGCAAACCCCAGCCGCTGGCCATTCGCTCGTTCAAATCCGATTTGCCCGCCACGGCTGCTGGCGACAAAGTCATCCTGCGGTGGGATGTCACAAAAAATGTGCAGGTGGAAATCGACCAGGGAATTGGAGACGTGACGGCGAAGACCGTCTCTGGCCTCGGTTCAACGGAAGTGACCTTGACCTCAAGCAAGACGTTCAATCTGACCCTGAAACGCGGCACCGAGACTATCTCCCAAACCACGACCGTGGTGGCCATTTCTGACGTGGCGGCGGGTTGGACGCTCATCGACAATTTCGACCGATACAACGTGGGTCTCCTCAATGGGCAAGGCGGTTGGGCTGACCTCGATGCCGCTGAGTTCTCCGTGGTCGAGTCTGGTGGCAACAAGTTTGCCGCGCCCAACACCGGCGGGAGCACCGCGGTGTTGCAGTTGGGCACGCTCACGGTCGCCGAAGGCCAGGAACGCACGCTTTTTTTCCGCGCCTATCTGGTCGGGGATGAGTCGGAGCCGGTTCGCGGGCAGGTCGCTTTGACTGATCGCCCGGTCCGCTTTGGAGGCGACTCGGGGGCCGACATAGGACCGGGCGCGGTGATCAGCGACGAGCCAGGCACCGGCAGACAAGTCGGCGGCTACAATGGCTGGCAGAACCCTGTCGAATTGTTCGATCCTGCGCTGCAACCGAGGACCGCTTACAACATCTGGGTGGACATCAAGAACGGTCCTTTCAACAAGGATAATTCCACGACGCCTCCAACCAACCTCGACACCGGAGACACCTACTCGGTTCACGTTGCGAAGGACGGCACGGCCCAGCGCACCACCATTATCTCCAACTACGCGGCGTCGCGGAATCCGGTGGGTGCGGCGGATGTTGGCTTCACGACGCCGATGTTGAGCCGGCTGATTCTCGGCGGGCTCGGCGGCCACAGCACTTCGACGAATCTGTTCTTCGATGATATCTATCTGAGCAAGTCAGGCTACACCACCACCGTGCCGCGCGCGTTCGGCTTCACCGTGCCGGTGGCCGCCGCGCCTTCAGCTCTGAGTATCAAAGCCGTCGCAGGGGGCGAAATCGAAATCACGTTCGGCGGAGGCACGCTTGAATCAACGACCTCTCTGCCGGGTGGATGGACCGCCGTGCCTAACGCGACGGCCTCGCCCTACAAGACCAAGCCCGACACCGTGGCGCGTTTCTACCGCGTGAGACAGTAAGCGGAAGAAGCCGTTTAGTTTAGTAACTGCGCTGCTCAAGACGAGGTTGGACAGGCAATCCCGACTTGCGTCCCGAGTATTGCGTTGATCTTGATTCTGCAGGAGAGACAGAGACGGCGCGTCAGCGCTTGGACTGCGCCCGATTTATCGCCGCTTACAGAGGAGACCGTGGGATGGACTACACGCGGAAAGTTTGTAGTCCCGCCTTTAGGCGGCCCGAACCGGCTAAAGCCGGGACTACAAACGCCGACCTGTCGT
>JACQWK010000641.1 GCA_016209525.1 Verrucomicrobiota bacterium | reverse complement strand
GTTGGGGTAGCCGTAATCGTATTCCAGAACCGTTCCGTCGGGAGAGGTGCAGGTAATCCGACGCGCGTGGTTATTGCTCCCGTCGGTGTAACCGTACTGCACTGCGGGCGTGCTCGACGTCACCGCGCCTTGGTGCGACTGGCTTTCCTTGGTCAGGAGCATGAAACCATTGTACTCGTACTTCACTTCATTGACAACGCTCCCGCTGCCGGGGGTCGCGTTGTCGTAACTCGTCAATTTCTCCAGCAGCCCGCGCGCTTCATAGCTGCGCGTCAGCCGCCGCACCGCGCCATCCACATTGCTGCCCAAGGTGTCCGCGCAGTCATGTTCCAGCCGACCCAGTTTGTCGTACTTCAAGCTGCGAACCGTTCCGTTCTGCGCCTTGATCTCCTTCACTTCGCCCAATCGGTTGTACTTGTACTCCACCCGGTCGCTCGAACTGCCGTCGGGGTATTGCTCGAAGCGCAGCAAGTCATTGCTCGCCACATCCGAGTCACTGAGCGTGGTTCCGTAGGTCCAGGTCGTGGTTTGGTTGCCTGTGACCCCATTGACCGCCGTGAGCGTGGCTAATTGGCTGTCGGCGGTGTGGGTGAAGTCCGTCGTTCGAACCACCCCGTATCGGTCCTCGACTTTCTGAAAGACTCGTCCGGCGTCGTCGAAGCCCCGGAGCGTCACGATGCCCTTGGGATCGGTGAATTGGAAGGCTTCGCCCCGCGTGTTGTATGCGGTCTGGCTCACCAGGATGAGGTCCGAGCCGGCCGGTTTGGTGTCGGATCGGCTGAAGCTCGATGCGCCGTTGGTGCCGTAGTCGGCCACCTCGACCATCCGACCCAGCGCGTCGGGATAGAACGCCAGATACGACACGCGCGCTTTGGGTTGAGCGCCGCCGGGACTGGTCAATTCGCCGGTCAGGGTAGCATCGTGGAACCGGTTGCGCGTTGTCACCTGAATCAGATTGCTGGCCGCGTCGTAGGTGTTTTCGATTTGCCGCAGGACCGTGTCATACTCGACGTCATCGGCCGCGCTGTAATTGGTGTCGAGTTCGTTGGGGTCAAAGCAAACAAAGCTCTTGGTCACCCGCCCCACGCCGTCGTATTGCATCTTCTGGAAGGCCTGCGTGCCCATCGGCACCCGCTTGATCACCTGGCCGGTCGGGCTGTACCAAATCTTCTCCTTCAAACTGTTGCCCGCCGACCCACTGGTCACTGAATACTGAAGACTTTGAAACACCCTCCCCAAGTCATCGTACTTGGTCTCCGACTGCGCCAGGAGCGTTCCGGCGCTGGTCGTGTCCCGGCGCTCGGTCTTGGTCAACCGATCCTGATTGTCGTAAAAATATTTCTCGAAGAAATCGATCTCGCCGTCCGCCGTCTCCAGCCGGTTGCGGAAATCGTAGCCGCAGGTCGTCACGCGCGTGTCCGAATTGGCTGGGTCATTGGTTGATCACCGCCGGTCCTTCTGCCATAACCACCGCCGACATAGCTTGAGCGGTCGCATCCATGACCGAATTCGATCCGGAAGGAACAGAATGAAATAACTTCCCATGTCTTTCCTTGGTTAACCGGGACAGCGCCACGAGGCGGGCAAGGCGTTTGGATGTTCAGTCAGATGTGGGCGAGCTTTTCTCCTGTTGGGGAGCGTTCGTAGCCGAGAAGCCTCCCAAGCGCCCATCGTGATTTCGGCGGCATTTCCGCTGCTATGGTTGGCGTGTGCAGTTCAAACTTGCCGCCATTTTCGGCGGCAGGTTGCCGCCGAAAACGGGCTGGTAGCCCCGTTCCACCCATTTTCAAAACACGCTCTCAGGGTCTCGTTGGTGGCCGCGTCTAATCCACGCCGCGCAGTTGATCCCATTTTGACCCTTGCGAGTTTCATCGCTACACTTGGTTTTGAGATGAAAAATCACACCGGCATCGGGGAGTATCTCATCCAAAGGCTTTGCGCCTACGGCGTCCGGCATGTCTTCGGAATTCCGGGCGACTACGTGCTGAGCTTTTACGAGCAGCTCCGGCAGAGCAAACTTCAGATCGTCAACACCTGCGACGAGCAAGGCGCCGGTTTCGCCGCCGACGCTTACGCGCGTGTGCGGGGGCTCGGCGCCGTGTGCGTCACCTACTGTGTGGGCGGCTTGAAAGTGGCCAACACGACGGCCGAGGCATTCGCCGAGAAATCCCCCGTCGTCGTGATCAGCGGCGCGCCCGGCATGAAGGAACGCGAGAAGAACCCGTTGCTCCACCACAAGGTCCGCGAGTTCGACACGCAGAAGAAGGTCTTCGAGCAAATTACGATTGCCTCGACCGTCCTCAGCGATCCGCAGACCGCATTTCAGGAGATCGACCGCGTCTTGCACGCCGCGATTCGTTTTAAGCGCCCAGTGTACATCGAACTGCCGCGCGACCGCGTGGCCGTGCCCGGCATCGCCCACCATCAGCCGCGTGAAATCCACGAGGCCAGCGATCCGCACGCGCTGAGCGCCGCCTTGGAAGAGGCGGCATCGATGATCAACAGCGCGAGGAAGCCGGTGATTTTGGCGGACGTTGAGGTGCATCGGTTTGGGATGCAGGATCAACTTCTGAAACTGGCGGAGAAGACCAACATCCCCGTCGCGGCCACGATTCTCGGCAAGTCGGTCATCGGCGAGCAGCATCCGTTTTATCTCGGAGTGTACGAAGGCGCCCTGGGGCGCGAAGAAGTCCGGCAGTATGTCGAATCGAGCGATTGCTTGATCATGCTGGGAGCGTTTCTCACCGACATGAATCTGGGGCTCTTCACCGCGCGGCTGGATCCCGCTCGTTCCATCTACGCCACGAGCGAGAAGCTTTCCATCCGCTACCACAACTACGAGGATGTCCGATTCAAAGATTTCGTCGGCGGCTTGCTGAGGGCTCGGCTGCGGCGGCGAACGTTGTCGAGGATCCCGCGGCCGAAGCGGCCTGCTTTGCCGGCGCAACAGGCCGGCGCCAAACCGATCACGGTCAAGCGGCTCTTCGAGCGGCTCAATTCGTTTCTGAGGGACGATACGGTCGTGGTGGCGGACGTGGGCGATGCGCTGTTCGGGGCGGCGGACCTGTTCATTCACCAGCGAACGGAGTTTCTTGGGCCGGCCTATTATGCCTCGATGGGCTTTGGCGTGCCTGCGGGGATCGGCGCTCAATTGGGCAACCCCAAGCTGCGACCGGTGGTGCTGGTCGGAGATGGCGGATTTCAAATGACCGGAATGGAACTTGCGACGGCCGTTCGCTACCGGCTCAATCCCATCGTCATTGTGCTCAATAACCGAGGTTACGGAACCGAGCGCCACATGCAGGATGGTCCTTACAACGATGTGTTGCCGTGGAATTACTACCGGTTGCCCGAGATTCTGGGTGCGGGCCGCGGCTTCGCCATCAACACGGAAGCGGAACTGGAGCGCGCTCTGGTGGCTTCCGAACAGCAGACCGACAGCTTTTGTTTGCTGGACGTGAGGCTCGACCCGCTGGATCGGTCGCCGGCGTTGGAGCGATTGACCAAACGGTTAGCGGAAAGGATTTAAAGCCGCACCTGAGTAGTGAGAGGCGGACGCGTCAGACAGCCTTGTCGCGCGATTCGCTGCCAAAAACGGAAGCCCAACCGAAGTCTCGTAGCTCTGTTTGCCACCGGCGATTCACGTACCGAAAAACTGTGCATAGGCATTGTTTTTCGGTAAGCCGCTGACTTACGGATAGGACGCCAGGAGAGGCTACACCGATCCGTGATCCTAAATCCGGCAGTTAGGCAGCCACAAGAGAGCGCAAAGAACTCACAGAGAAGCGGGGACATGGACCAATCGAATTCACCCGCTTGGTGAAAGAACAGGTTGGTGAAACCGCCGCTCGCTTTGCGATCTATGCGCTCTTTTGCGGCTCAAGGGCTTTTCAAGGGTGATCGGTCGTCGCTTTCGCTCCTCAACCTGGCCCTCTCCCGCAGGGAGAGGGATTTCAGTTTCGGATTTCGGATTTAAGAACTTCCGCCTCTGGTCACCTCGGCGGGTACGAGTCGAACAGCCGTTCACCGCGCGTGTATCTGGCGACGGCTTCGCGGTCGAGTTCCAATCCCAGGCCAGGCTTGTCCGGGATGGGGAGCATTCCTTCGCCGTCCAGACGCCATCCACCGTTGGCGATTTCATCGATGAACGGCGAACCCGTGAGGTATTCCACCAAATCGGTGTCGGGGAACACCGAAGCAAGCTGCAAATCCGCGGCCAGTCCCACGGCGGTGTTCCAGCCGTGGGGAATGAAACGCACTCCGTTTTCCTTGGCCATCCACGCGATGCGCCGTTCTTCGCTAATGCCGCCGACTTTGGTGACGTCGGGCTGGACGATGTCGAAGGCGCCGGCCTGCAGCCACGGCTGAAACGCCTGCCGCCGCGTGAGCACTTCGCCCCCGGCGATGGGCAGCCGAGCGCGGCGCCTCAGCTCGACGTAATCTGTCAATGCGTCCGGATGAAGCGCCTCCTCGAACCAAGCGACGTCGTACTGGGCGAGCATTTCGGCCGTGCGCAAGGCCCATTTGTAGCCTTGCGGCCAGAACGCATCGCTCGCTCCCGCATCCACCATGAGCAGAGAATCCGCACCAACGGCTTCCCGCGCAGCCCGCACAATAACTTCGTCCAGCGTGTGGCTCTTTCGCCCGAAAGGACCCCAGCCAATTTTGAAGGCGCGAAATCCTTGGGCCTTGATCCGGAGGAGGTGGTCGGCCAGCACCTCAGGTTGGTCCATCAACACGGAAGCGTAGGGTTTGACTCTTTCTCGGCAACGACCGCCCAACAGGCGTCCGACCGGCTGACCCGTGGCCTTGCCCAGCAAATCCCAAAGCGCGATGTCAATGCCGCTGATCGAGTGGGTGATCGAGCCGCCGCGCCCGAGCCAGAAAGTGTTTTGGCGCAACTTTTCGCTGACCCGTTCGGGTTCGAGCGCGTTTTCCCCTCGGTAGAGCGGTTCCAAAACGCCAAGGGCAGCTCGGACCAGTTGGTCGTTGGTGAACACGCTGCCCAGGCCGATCAATCCTTCGTCCGTGTGAACGGCAACCAAAGTGTGGACACAATCCTCAGGCCGCAGCTCGTTGCTCCAGCCGCCCTCGGGCGTGGCGCCACGCAAGCCCGCGCACCGGATTTCGCGAATTTTCATGTGGGCCGATGCTGCCAATGGTCGCGCCGCACACAACCAAAATCTAGGAGCGTGAGAATCGTAGCCGAGGTGAGGAGGCGGTCTGGGATTTAGGATTTAGGATTTGGGATTTATGATTTCAGATTTCGGATTTGATTCGGTCCGCCTCGTTGCCTCGGCGGCTACCGACCATGCTTGTTGATCAAATAATGTTTGAAACTGCGCTCGAAGAGCGGAATTCTTCCTCCTCGCTATGCATACATCCTCTCCACGATTCAATTCCACGAGACAGGCCCCTTCGCGAGTGATTCGAGCCGGTCTGGCCTTCATTCTTGCTCTGGGAGTCCTTGTCCAACTCTCATCGGTTCGAGCTGCGGAAACCAAGCTCACCGGCGACCGGTTCGCCGCGCAAGACGGCGAGTTGGTCATTCACCCGATCAACCACGCCACCTTCGCCATTGGCTGGAAGGACAAGACGATCTATGTGGACCCGGTTGGCGGCGGCCAAAAATTCGACGGATGGCCGCGGCCTGACCTGATCCTCGTGACCGACATTCACGGAGACCACCTCAACGCGGATACGCTGGCTGCGGTCGCGGGAGAGAAAACGGCCATCGCCGCCCCTTCAGCCGTCGCCGAGAAACTGCCGGAGGCTCTCCGCAAGAAGACAACAGTTCTCGCCAATGGAGAAAGCAAAACGCTGGCAAACGTCACGGTGGAAGCGGTCCCGATGTATAATCTGACTGAGGAACGCCTCAAGTTTCACACCAAAGGCCGGGGCAACGGCTACGTCCTCACCATCGGCGGAAAACGGATCTACATCAGCGGGGACACGGAGGATATTCCGGAGATGCGAAAGTTGAAAAACATCGACGTGGCCTTCGTTTGCATGAACTTGCCCTTCACGATGACAGTGGACCAAGCGGCGAATGCTGTTAGAGAATTCAAGCCGAAGGTTGTCTATCCGTATCACTATCGGGGCAGCGATGTGGAGAAGTTCAAAAAGCTGGTCGGGGAAGACGCCGGCGTGGAGGTGCGGTTGCGGGATTGGTACAGATGATCGGTGCATTGGACACTCGTCCCGACTCCCGGAAGGATTCGCGCATTGGGACCATGAACCCACCCCCGTACCCCTCCCAGGGAGGGGAGCCACGCACCGTGCAGCCAATGAAAGTTCCCCTCCTGGGAGGGGCGCAGGGGTGGATTGGTTCATGGAGAGGGTGAGGCACACACTCAATCAAACTGACGTGGCACACTGGCCTGAAACACGACCGCATGGATCTTCATCTGAACCAACCGGCCTGCGACGCGCAGCTTTGGCCGCTTGATCCCAACGTGGTTTTCCTGAACCACGGTTCGTTTGGAAGTTGCCCGCGCTCGGTCCTCCAATTCCAACGCGAGATTCAGAACCGCCTGGAACGCCAACCCGTGCAGTTTTTTGTCCGCGACCTGGAACCGATGCTGGACCAAGCGAGGAGTGACCTGGCGCAGTTCCTGGGAGCGGATGCCGAAGACCTGGTGTTCGTGCCGAATGCGACCGCGGGTGTCAATACGGTCTTGCGGTCGCTCTCTTTTGAGCGGGGGGACGAACTCTTGGTGACGGATCATGAGTATAACGCCTGCAGGAACGCGTTGAATTTCGTGGCCGGGCGAACGGGCGCCCGCGTTGTCATGGCCCCCGTGCCGTTTCCTTCGCAAGGGGCTGATGAGATCGTTGGAAGCGTTCTGCAACAAGCAACCGACCGCACCAGACTTGCGTTGCTGGACCACGTGTCCAGCCAGACTGGCCTGGTCTTCCCCCTGGAGCGGCTCGTGAGCGAATTGGCGGCGCGAGGCATCGATGCCTTAGTGGACGGAGCGCATGCCCCAGGAATGATCCCGGTCCAACTGCGCCAGCTCCGCGCGACCTACTACACGGGCAACTGCCACAAGTGGCTCTGCGCTCCGAAGGGAGCCGGTTTCCTTTTTGTCCGGCGGGATCGGCAGAAACTGATTCGACCGCTCGCCATCAGCCACGGCGCCAATTCAGTCCGGACGGATCGATCCAAATTCCTGATTGAATTCGGATGGACGGGCACGTGGGATCCTTCCGCGTTTCTCAGTGTGCCGGAAGCCCTGCGATTCATGGGCGCTCTGGCGCCTGGGGGTTGGGTGGAAATCATGCGGCGCAACCGTGAGCTGGCCTTGGCCGCTCGAAGAATTCTCTGCCAGTCGCTGAACATCAATTGGCCTTGCCCGGACGATTTGGTTGGGGCGCTGGCCTCGGTGCCAATTCCGGAGGCGACCGGCCCCCAGCCTCCGCCGTCGCCGCTGTATTCGGATGCCGTCCAGGACCGACTTCGGGCCGAACATCAGATCGAGGTACCGGTGATTCCGTGGCCGGCGCCGCCGAAACGGTTGCTGCGCGTTTCGGCTCAGCTCTACAATTCATTGCCTCATTACGAACGGTTGGCTCAAGCGCTCGAGCGGATCTTTTCGTGAGGCGCTAGCCTGGCCCGGACCTGCATGTTCCCTACGCCACATGGCGCATCTGCGCGCTCCTTCGAAGGCTCCGGAAATCGACCTCAGCTCAGTCAGTGGACGCTTCCTTCCCCCTCACTACGGCCCTCTTCCTCAGGGAGAGGGAGGACCACTTCGCGCACTCGGACAAATCCAGGCGCGTCGGATTTCCTTGCCGACGAAGGGGGATTCTCGTTCTCCCTAAGCCGGAAGTTTCACAAACTCGTAGCGCAGATTTTCAATCTGCCGTATCGCGGCTTGCAGCCTGCAGCCGCTCGCCATCTCTGAACGGGCCGGAGCGTTCGACTGCCCTGCCGACTGCAAGTCGGCGATACGGCAGACTGCAAGTCTGCGCCACGGGGCGTCGGAGAGTTTAACTCTTGAGGTCCAAACAGAGCACTAAATCCCAAAATCGTACCGATCGATGTTTTCTTTCGTGAAGCGGATTGGGTCGGCCATAATGATCGTCCGGGGATCTTGTTGGCCAAGCGTGATCTTGCCATGGCCGGGGATGTTCATTCCATCTTCGAGCGTCTTCCCATCAATCAGTATTTTGGCCAGCCGCACCGTGAGCGCCCCCAGCGCCCGCGGATCCCAAAGGTAAAAGGATTGCAGCACGCCTTCCTTGATGTATGGACGCATCTTGTTCGGCGTTGAATTGCCCGTGAGCGCGACTTTTCCAACCTTGCCGGCGCGTTTGATGGCTTCGGCGGCGCCCGGCACCGAGTTCGAGTCGAAGGCGATGATGCCTTTGAGATTCGGATGGGCGTTGAGCAACGTCTCGACCTTTTGGCGCGCAAAGTTCTCGTCTTCTTTGGTGACTTCTGTGGCCACGAGTTTCAATTTGGGATATTTTTCCTTGGCCCGCGCTTCCGAGTAGCGCCGCCAGGTGTTCAGGTTTGCCGCATCCAAGCTGGCGATTGCGATGGCCCATTCGCCTTCCTCGGCCATCTGGCGCGCCAAGTCATCCATGAGGGTCTCCCCCAAGACTTTTTCATCGACTTGGTTGACGAACAAATCCCGCCCGCTCTCTGGCGCATCGCTATCCCAAGTCAGGACCTTGATTCCTTGGGCTTTGGCCTTCTCGACGAAGCGGACAATCGTCTTGGGCTGGTTCGGCGCCACGCAGATCGCGTTCACGCCTTGGCGAATCCAGGTATCGAAGAACTTGTTCTGTTCGGCGCCGCTGGGTTCGGTTGGGCCATTGTAGTCCAAGGTCACCCCCAGCTCTCCGGCGGCCTGGACCGCTCCCCGCTTGCAAGCGTCGAAGTAATCGATGTTGATCAATTTCGGAACCATGGCAATGACAACGCGGCTTCCAACAGATTTCGGCGAACCGCCGGCGGCGGGTGGTTCCGCGGTCCTGTGGTCACCGCATCCACTGAGGATGAGCGAACCGGCGAACAGGACCCGAAACGGCGTGGAGATTCTGAGATTTCGCATAGGACAGGAAATTAAACGTGGCGGGGAACGTAACCAAATTAAAAATATTGTGAAACCAAATAGGACGACTATCCTTCTTATATCCGTACAGAGCGCGCGAAGCCACCCGGTGGATTTCCCACGCGCTGGTTCGTCGTGGCTCCGGAGCCGGGACCGGCCGGATGGGCGGCTCCGCTTGTTCGGAAAAACCGTTAACCAAAAAGCGACATGAAAAAACTGCTCACACTAGCAATTACCTTGATCTTCGCCGCCAGCGTGGCCGCGGGCGAATTCCCTGATATCAGCATCAAGGACCTTAGGGCGGCGATCGAAACCAAGAAAGTGACGGTCGTTGACGTGAACGGCACGACGTCCTGGAGGAAAGCCCGCATCCCCACAGCCATCGACTTCGCCACCCACAAGAACGACCTGGCCAAAGTCCTCCCCAAGGACAAGAGCGCCATGATCGTCGCGTATTGCTCAAGTCCCACTTGAATGGCCTATCAAACTGCGGCCCGTGCGGCCAAAGATCTCGGTTATACCAATGTGAAGCACCTTTCGGCCGGCATTTCCGGCTGGCGCCAGGCCGGCGAAAAGACGGAGTCGGGAGATGTGAAGAAGGAATCCAACAGCTAAACCTCTCAGCTATTTCCAGAAGAGGCGCTTTCGGCCAAACGGCGAAGGCGCCTTTCTACTTTCAACGGCTTGCCTTGTCCGAACACACCGGTATCCGATTCGGATTCGATTCGTCCTCAACGGTTCTTGGGGATTTGGCCTTTCAGCGTAGAGCAGGATTAGAGATTTGGAGATCCTGATCCGTTGCCTTGGACCGCTAGCTGTCATGGAAATGGATTGATCCCAAACGTGAAAGACGCACATGAAATATGTTCCGTACGGAACATATTTCATGTGCGCGGGTCGGCCTGTTGGGCTCGATAGAATTCCTCCGAATCGGGACTTCTGAGCCTGCCTTACTTTTGAAACACTTCGCGAATCAGGCGCACAATCACCAATCGCCGGGGAGATCACGCAATGTTTCCGTCAGAATCGTTCGCAGCGCCGCCTTCTCGGCATCCGGCAGGTAAGCATAGGCGGGGTCCGGCTTTTCCAGCGCTAAGGCCTTTCTCAACTGCCGATATACCTGCGCTTTCATTTCCGTCGGCAGACCTTGGAACGCCGCGCTGTAGATCATGTAACTGCAGCGATGCTTGAACAGGCGTGTGTGGAGATCGAAGTCCCGGAACGTAACCGACGTAGAGGTCCTCGTTGAAATAGAGCGCCCGAGGGTTTGAGGTGGAGATGCGGCTCAACTGCAGACTGGTCGTCGAAAAGACCAGCAATTGGGAAGTGGCCGGGACCTCCAGCGCCTTGAGCAAACTCGCGACAAATGCCTTCTCGCTGCTCTTGTCCAGCGCGATTCGCCCCGATTCCAAATCATCCTTCAACCGCGTGAAATGGTCCTTGGGTGTGCGCTGCCAGTAATGATGCGGCGCCTGATCGATTTCGTGGTAGCTCGGCAACGCAAAACCCGGCCTGGAAACCAACAAACCAAGCAGAATCATTAGCGGCGCGCGCATCATCGCCCGCTTATTTCAGGGCCGAAGTCCGTTCGTGGATCCACGCCAGATCGAGGTTTCTCGGCGAGACCACGTTGTGCCCGATCTTCACGCCCAGCGCGGCAGTGCGGAAGGTTCTTGGATCGCGCCAGCGATGCGCTTCGGAATGGCCGTCCGCGAAGGAAAGCACGCCGCCGCGGTTGTGATGTGTGGCCGGAAAGTGGAAGAATTCGTCATTGGATCGCCCCGGCAGCAGCACGATGAAGGCCGGCGTGCACAGATTCTGCGGCGTCAGATCCATGAACGCAAAAGTGCTCGCGGGCGACAGGATATCGGAAGACTTCTGAAACACGCGATAGCGTGACGAAAGATGGCGATCCATCGAAGCGGTCGGGCCCAGAGTGAGGTTCAGCGAATAGCTTCGCACCTGCGGAACGGGCTTGCCTCGATCCATCACGTAGGTCGTCGAATCGGAAGGGCATTTATAGACATTCTTCGTGGTCAGATACCGGGCGAACGCGGCGTATTTCGGATCGAGAAGATACATGGCATTCGTGAACGCCGGGATGAAGCTGTGATAGTCGCCGGCCACCCAGAGCGGTTCTCGCTGGACGGCTCCCCCCGATTGGGCGCCGTTGGGCACGAGCGCCTCATTATGATCCGCGCTGTAGAGCACCCAGGTGAGGGCCAACTGCTTTTGGTTGTTCAGACACTTGATTCGATGGGCTTCTTGTTTCGCCTTCGCCAGAGCGGGCAACAACAGCGAAGCAAGAATCGCGATGATGGCGATCACGACGAGCAGTTCAATCAACGTGAACGCCCTTGGGGAAGGTTTTCCGAGGAAAGCGCGCATAGCCGGAGTGTGCTTCTACACCATTTGCCCAAAGGATGCACCCGCAAAGTTCCGGACCTGGCGAGGGTCTCCTCCATTGTCGATTTGATTTGGTTGCGGTAGGATACGAACGCATGACGACGAAGAATCCGTTTCCGGGCATGAACCCGTTCTTCGGGCAGCGGTGGCGGGACGCGCAGACGATGCTGATCGCCTGCCTCCGCGACGCGCCGCAGGACCGCCTGCCGGATGATCTCGTCGCTGGCGTTGAAGAAGACTATGAACCCCTCAATTCTGACCCGACGTGACGCGTTGAAACGCCTGTCCGCCGCGGCCGGCCTCACCGGCGCGTCCTCGCTCTGGCCGCGATCCGCGGAGGCGGCCGACAACACCGCGGCCCCGCTCACTCCACGCCGGGCGAAAAAGATCATCGTCGCCGGCGGCGGCATCGGCGGTCTCTGCGCCGCTTATGAACTGATGAAACTGGGGCACGAGGTGACGGTGTTGGAGGCGTCCGGTCGCGCCGGCGGACACGTGCGCACCATTCATGATCCGCTCCCTGACGGCTTATATGCGGACCTTGGGGCGGAGCAATGCACCAAGCCCGGCTACGAGCGTTACCGCCAATACGCGCATGAGTTCGGCTTGGAACTGTTGCCCTACCCGCGTCGCGACGGCGAAGACCGATACCTCGACGGCAAGCTTTTCAGCGAGGAGATGCTCGCGGACCGCAAGGTTTTGAGCGGCCTGGGATTCAACGACCGCGAGGCGGAGTATCTTTCGCGCCACGAATGGCACGATTTGCCGTTGCTCTTCTTCGGTCCTTACCTCGATAGCTTCAAAGACGAGTATCAACCGTTCGGGGTCGGTCTGGATGATCTGGACAACATTTCCGTGACCGACTTGCTTCGGCGTGAGCACGCTTCAGACGCCGCCCTTCGCTACGTCGGCGGCAAGGAAACCTCCGCCCTTTATTCACTCTGGCACGCGGCCATTCTGAAGCATCGCGGCGTGCCGATGTATCCGAAGGAACTGTTTCGCATCAAGGGCGGCAACCAGCGGATGACCGACGCCTTCTCGGCCCGATTGGGCGCGCGATTGCGGCTGGGATGTCCCATCACGAAAATCGTGCGCGGCGACTCGGCCGTGACCTTGCATTTCCAGGAATTCGGCGAAGACAAGCGGATGGAGGCCGATTACTTGGTCAATGCCATCCCGCTGCCGGTGCTCAAGCGGATTCCAGTGGAACCGGCGTGGCCGGAAGCCAAGGCGTGGGTGATTGAGAATGTCGCTTACAACATGCAGACGCGCGTGGTTTTCGTCGCGCGGACGCCGTTTTGGAAGAGTGACGGACTGAAGCCGCATTTGAGCATCGGGCTGAACCATCTTTATCATGTGTGGGAAATGGCCGATGAAGTGCCAGGGGACCGGAGCATCCTGATTGGTTCCGCCGCGCCGGGCACGACGGAGAGACAGGCGCTGGACGCGTATCGGAGCCGCTATCCCGGCAAATCCGTGGAGATCGAGCACACGATTGCCCATCAATGGTTCATGGACCGCTGGGCGCCGGTGTGCGAACGCGAATCGTTCCGGGTCGGGCAACTGGCGAAGTTCATTCCGAACATCATGGAACCGGCCGGGCGCATCCACTTCGTCGGGGCGTATGCGGACAATCTGAACTGGGGCATGGAAGCCGCCACCCGTTCCGCCAACCGCGTGGCCAAGACGATCCATGCACTTTGAAAAAGCGCGGGGACGAAGAATTCGTGCGGCCTTCTAGGCCGCAGCGGCAGGAAACGTCTGCGGAATCGTAGGACAGATCAAGTGTATTGCCCGGCGCACGTGCTGCGACCTGGAAGGCCACGCGCCAATGACGATTTGTCGCTGTAGTGCCGAGGCGCAGATGGCTCGTTGTGAACAGGAGCCGGAGACCGTAAACCGCGACTCAGCGCCCCGCCACCGCCGGCTTCAAGGTCCACGCTTGCAGACGAGCGACCTCGAGGATTTTGGGAGCGCGGAACCCAGCGCGATGAATCACCCATCCGCCGAAGAGATTGGGCGTGTCCTTCGCGACGTGGCGCGCCGGGAGCGCTTCGAAGTTTCGGCCAAGTTTGACGGTCGATGGCAAAGGAAGGGCTCCGTTCTTCGCGTGATGAAGGTAAACCCCCGCGAGGCCGATCAGATAATCGGCCGGCGGCGCCGAGTCGGGCCCGATGAAGACCCGCGCCGGAATCCGGCCGTGCGTTTTCAAGTAGCTTCGGACGTCGAGCGCCGCGTCTCGAAACGCCGTCCAGGGAATCTCCGTTGTCGCGCTCTCAGCGGGCGGGAGACCATCGGGCCCAAGGAGAGCGCTGGCCGCGATGGGAAACTGAATCGTGCCGGCGTCGATCAGTTGACCGACCGCGAGCGTGAACAGTTCAAACTGATCCGCCAGTGAATACGCGTTCCCGCGGACCACTTGAAAATCAACGCCCGCGGCGCCCGAACGGACGAGCTTTTCCGCCAATTCACTGAGGTCATTCGCGGTGGCTCCCATCGTGCGGACGCGGTCCGGATACAACTCGGGCAGGTCGGTCGCGGTGACAAAGCGCAAACCCGGAATAGCGCGGATGTGATCGATGTGTTGTTCGAAGCGGCGGAAGGCCCCTTCGGTTTCTTCGGCCGTGCGCTGGCGAGGAGGTTTCCATTGCTCGCGAGGCGGGTTGGCGCCGCGCGCGAAATTGACTCCGTCCCAGAACTCGCGGTGGACCCACTCACACGGATGGTAGAAAATGCTGATCAAGCCGCCGCCTTCTTTGTTGAAGCGCTCGGCGATCCCTGTGACCTTTTGTTTCGCCGGATCGACGGCGGCGGGATCGTGCAAGTCCATTCGCGTCCAGTTCTCCTTCATGCTTTAAACCACCAACGCGCCTTCGTACCAGAAAGGTTTTCCGCCGAGGCCGACGTGATCGCCTTCATCGACGTAACAAGGGATGCCGTGGGGCGCCACGCCGATTTGTTTCAATCCCGCGATGGTCTGCGGTCCCCAGGAGGAGCCCGGCTGCCCGTAACACGAGAGGGTCGGCACGCCGAAGATTCGCCGCACGTCCGCCGCGCCGCCACCCTCTCGCCGGACGAATTCGCCAATGCCGTCGAGCAGGCCGCACTCGGCCAGGTATTCGGAAGGCGTGGGGTGGACCGAATGAAAATTGGCGTGGTAACCGATATCGTGCTTCTTCAGCGCCGCGATGACATCGGTTCGGCCGCGTTGTTCCAGGACGCGCGCTTTTTCGCCTACGAGTTTGAACGTAGCGCGGACGCCGCGAGCCGAAAGCAGTTCGGCGAGGCGCTTCGTGGCGTCATCGTCGGCTGGCAAAAGGTAATCTTCGGTGTCGAACCAGAGAATGACGTTGACGCCAAATTCGGATGGCGCGTCGGCGGCGGGCAGCCGAGCGCCAACCAGAGAGAGGATACCAACGATCAAAAGGATGGCTAAGCCGCGATTCATAATTGGACTCAAAGGTGTCAGAACATAAAGGAGCCGGCAAGCCGCTTGCGGGTCGCCTGCCGCTCAGGGGCTCATCTTGACACTGCCACCGAATCTCCAACGGCGTAACTCCCTCTCCTCCCCGAAGTGGAGGAGTGGGGCGGGGAGTGGCGGAGCGATTCATCCAAGCAGGTCTGGCCACAGT
>JACQWK010000640.1 GCA_016209525.1 Verrucomicrobiota bacterium | reverse complement strand
TCGGAAGCATGAAGACCATTCTGTTCGTTTGTACCGGGAATGTCTGTCGCAGTCCCATGGCGGAGGGACTCTTTGCTCATGCTGTAAAGGGCCGCGGGGAGTACCATGTCATGTCGGCGGGTGTCGGCGCGGTCGAAGGTCAGCCGCCCAGTCCGCACGCGGTCCGGGCGCTCAAAGAACTGGGGGTGGACATCTCGCGACTGCGCAGCCGGCCACTGACGGCGGAATTGGTGCATCAGGCAGATTACATCTTCGGCATGACCCACGGCCACGTCGATGCCGTGAACATGCTCTATCCCCAGGCCGCCGACAAAACGTTCTTGCTCCGCGAATTTGATGAAACGCTCGACACCTTTGAGAAGGACATTTCGGACCCGATCGGCAATTCGTACGAAGTGTACCTCAGTTGCCGCGATCAAATCGAGCAAGGGATTGCTTCAATGCTGAAATTCATGGAACAAACCTCTCAGATCCCAGCCACGGCCAGCGAGGCCGTGCAAACTGTCAAGTTCTGCATCGGCTCCGATCACGCGGGCTTTTCCCTCAAGGAGACGCTCAAGGACCACCTGCGAAAGAGGGGGCTCGAGGTCGTGGACCTCGGCACGCACTCGGCGGAATCGGCCGACTATCCGGATTTTGCCCACGCCGTGGCGCAAAACGTCGCGAACTCACAGAGCGACCTCGGCATTCTGGTTTGCTCGACGGGCGTCGGCATGAGCATCACGGCCAACAAAGTTCCCGGCGTCCGGGCTGCCCTGGTCTTTACCGAAGAAATGGGAGCCTTGGCTCGGCAGCACAACAACGCCAACGTCCTTTGCCTCGGCCAGAAAGTCACTCCTCCGGAGGAGGCCAAGAAGATCCTCGATGCCTTCCTGAGCACGCACTTTGAAGGCGGACGCCACGAACGCCGGGTCCAGAAGATGGAGATGCTGCCAAGAATCCGCGGCGCCAAATTGAAACATGTGGATCAGGAAATCGCAGACGCCATCTTTCTCGAAAAGGCGCGCCAGGAAGAGAATATCGAATTGATCGCGAGTGAGAATTTCACCAGCCCGGCGGTCATGGAGGCGCAAGGATCCGTGTTGACCAACAAGTACGCCGAAGGTTATCCCCGCAAGCGATGGTACGGCGGTTGCGAACACGTGGATACCGTCGAGCAACTGGCCATCGACCGCGCCAAAGCCTTGTTCGGCGCGGAACATGCGAATGTCCAGCCGCATTCGGGCAGCAGCGCGAACATGGCGGTCTATTTTGCTTTCCTGAAACCGGGGGACAAGATGCTGACCATGGACCTCACCCATGGAGGCCATCTGACGCACGGCAACCGAGTGAATTTTTCCGGAAAATTTTTCGAGATCATCCACTACGGAGTTCGGAGAGAGGACGAACGCATCGATTACGACCAACTCGAAATGCTGGCCCGCGAGCACCGCCCGAAAATGATCACCGTGGGCGCAAGCGCCTATCCGCGGCAGATCGACTTCGAAAGGATGGGCCGCATCGCGCGTGAGTTCGGGGCTCTGTTGCTGGCGGACATTGCGCATATCGCCGGGCTGGTGGCCGCCGGACTGCACCCCAGTCCGACCGAGCACGCCGATTTTGTCACGACGACAACACACAAGACGTTGCGGGGACCGCGGGCGGGATTGATCCTGTGCAAGGAAAAGTACGCGAGAGAGATCGACTCGCAGGTTTTTCCGGGAATCCAAGGCGGGCCGCTGATGCACGTGATCGCGGCGAAAGCCGTCTGTTTGCAGGAAGCCCTCCTGCCCGGCTTCAAGCTGTACCAGGAACAAATCCTCGCGAACTCCAAGGCCCTTGCGGCGGCGCTCCAGCGGAACGGCTTCCGCTTGGTCAGCGGCGGGACGGACAACCACTTGATGTTAGTGGACGTGGGCGCGAAAGGGCTGACCGGCAAAGACTGCCAGACGGCTCTCGACGCCGCCGGCATCACCGTGAACAAGAACACCATCCCCTTCGAGACCCGCTCACCCTTCCAAGCCAGCGGCGTCCGGCTGGGCACCCCCGCTGTGACCACACGCGGGATGAGAGAGCCCGAGATGGCCGCCATCGGCGACATGATCAGCGAAATCCTGATCGACATCAAAAACCTTGACGTGGCTCGGCAGGTGCGCGAACGTGTCCGCGAATTGACCGCAAGATTTCCCTTGCCATACTAGGAATTACCGTTACGGCAATCCTCGGAACCAACCCGGGCCTTAACTGCTCAAGATCGAAAATCTTGCTTTTGAGATTTTAGAAGCTCGTTCCAACGCTCGTCTCGTTCTCGGTCTGTCCGTTTGGAACCCAATTAATCTATTGAATCATATGCCAAAGGTTACCGCCAAGAAACCTCCCAAGCCCAGAGTTCCTCCCAAATCCAGGACAAAGCCTGTGGAGATTCCCATGGACGCCGCGCCGACCGCGGATGCGGCGCCGGCCCAGTTCCAGGAGGCACCGGCCGATTACGCTGCTGAAGCGCCGGCTCAGGAATTAACCCCCGCTCCGAGCCCACCTCCCGCAGCGCCGGAAGTGACGCCGAAAAAGAAGCCCGGTCGTGCGCCGGAAAAGGAAGCTCCGGGTCCCACCATCAACATCGCCCAGCTTCAGGCCATGTCCATGGTGGAGCTGAATCAGATCGCCAAAGAGATGGCCATCGAAAACTTTGGCACGATGAAGAAGCACGAGGTGATCTTCCAGATCCTCCAAAAGAATGCCGAGCGGAGCGGGATTCTCTTCGCGGAAGGCGTCCTGGAAATCTTGCCGGAAGGGTTCGGCTTCTTACGGTCTCAGAGCTTCAATTACTTGCCTTGTCCGGAGGACATCTACGTTTCGCCCTCCCAGATTCGGCGTTTCGACCTGCAAACCGGTGATCTAGTGGCCGGCCAAATCCGCCCGCCGAAGGAGAAAGAGCGCTTCTTCGCGCTGCTCAAGGTTGAGGCCGTGGCCAATGAAGAACCGGACAAGGCCAAAGATAAAACCCACTTCGATAACCTCACCCCGCTCTTCCCGACCAAGCGATTCCTCCTGGAGACGGCCACGGATGAACTCTGCTCCCGGGTTTTGGATCTCGTGTGTCCCATCGGAAAGGGCACGCGGGGGCTGATCGTGGCGCCGCCGCGGACAGGCAAGACCGTGCTCCTCCAAAAAGTGGCCAACGCCATTATCAAGAACAATCCCGAAGCGTACCTGTTCATTCTGCTCATCGACGAGCGCCCGGAAGAAGTGACCGATATGGAGCGCACTTGCAGGCCGGCGGAAGTCATCAGTTCGACCTTCGACGAGCCGCCGGAGCGTCATGTGCAAGTCGCGGAGATGGTGATCGAGAAAGCTCGCCGGATGGTTGAGCACAAAAAGGACGTCGTCATCCTCCTCGATTCCATCACGCGTCTGGCCCGGGCCTATAATACCATCCAGCCGCATTCGGGCAAAATCCTGTCCGGCGGCGTCGATGCCAACGCCCTGCACAAGCCGAAGCGTTTCTTCGGCGCGGCGCGAAACATTGAGGAAGGAGGATCCCTGACGATCATGGCCACTGCGCTCATTGACACCGGATCGCGCATGGACGAAGTGATCTTCGAAGAATTCAAAGGCACAGGCAACATGGAAGTGCATTTGGATCGCCATCTTGTGGATCGGCGCATTTTCCCTTCGATCAACATCGAGCTCTCTGGCACTCGGAAGGAAGAACTCCTCTATCATCCAGACGAGTACAGCCGCGTCGTTGTGTTGCGGCGCGCTTTAACCGGGGTCCCTCCGGTGGAGGCCATGGAGCTGTTGCTCAACAAGCTGAAGAAGACCAGAAATAACATCGAGTTTCTGCTCTCGGTCGGCACGGGCTAATCCGCTTTCACGTGCTGCCTGACCTCACCGCGCAACTCACGCAGGGTGTCGGCCTCTCGGACAGCCAAACGCGTCTGGCGATCGACCTGTTGATCCGGGAGGACATATGCGTCGAAACGAAGGCTGAGTTCCTCCGCGCCCTAGCGCGCAAGGGCGAAACGCCAGAAGAGATTGCTGGCTTCGCCCGCGTGCTTCGCGACCGAGCGGTACGGCCTCCTCTGGATGATGCGACACGGCAGCGCGAGATTCTCGATGTGTGCGGCACTGGAGGCGATCACCAAAACACATTCAACATATCGACCACCGTTGCGTTGATCGCCGCGGCGGCCGGCGTGACGGTCGCCAAACACGGCAACAGAGCCATTACTTCGCAATCTGGCAGCGCCGATGTCCTTGAAGAATTGGGCATCCCAATCGATCTGACGCCGGAACGCGCATCCGCCGCCTTGCGCGATTTCGGCTTCGCCTTTTTCTTCGCTCCAAACTATCATCCGGCATTCAAGCATATCGGCGCGGCCCGCAAGCTCTGTTCCGCAACCGGCCAGCGCACCATCTTCAACTTCTTAGGCCCGTTGTTGAATCCGGTCGCCCCTTCCGCCCAACTCATCGGCGTCCCAGCACCTGATCTCTGTAGGCCCTTAGCACAAGTCCTTCAATCGCTCGGCGTGCGGAGAGGAATGATTGTTTGTGGTCGAGCCGGCACCGGTTTCCTGGACGAAGTTTCCTCGCTTGGTGAGACATCCGTCGCGGAGTTCTACCAGGCACATGCTCTTTCGCTTTCTTCGCTAATTCCAGACTCCTTTGATCTGCCACCGCATTCGCTCGTGGATTTAGTCGGAGGCACACGTGAAACAAATGCTCAGATAATCCGCGACATCCTCAGCGGTCGTGAGACTGGGCCCAAGCTCCATGCGGCGCTGCTCAACGCTGGTGCGGCCCTCTTTGTCGTTGGCAGGTGCCGATCGATATTAGAAGGCCTAGAGATCGCCACTGACGTCATTCGTTCAGGCGCTGCCGCAGCCAAGCTCCAGCAACTCTCCCGTTCCAGGGTCTAGGAAGCCTTTGCCTGAGGACGCGCTTCACCGCCTCCAACGCATGCTAAATTTAGCTCAAAATAACCTCTGAGCTTTCTGTTAACAGATGGGGAGTAACCAGCGTTCTTCGGCCGAACAAGGCATTCCACTCGCGGCTCTCAGATCATATTCCAAGCCCACATTCCTCCTAACTCCTTGGCCTAACCTTGACAGCAGGGGATGTTTCATTTATTCACAACTCCTAATAAGAGTGTACTTCTACAGAAAGAACACTCAGTAATAGTCTCTACATGAAACTTTCCATTACCAAAGAGCAAATGATCGGCGGACTTCAAGTCGTCCAAAATGTAGTCAGCAGCCGGAGCACGCTGCCGATACTGTCAAATGTCTTGCTCAATGCCGCTGATAATAAGCTGGAACTTACGGCGACGGATTTGGACGTGACGGTTTCTTGTTGGGTCGAGGCGGTGGTGGCGCGTCCTGGTACTGTGACGCTTCCGGTGAAGAGGTTATTTGGCATCGTAAGAGAGTTGGGGGCCATGGACTTGGAGATGGAGTTTGATGGCAAAGGTGCCTGCACCCTGCAAAGCGGGGCCTCATACTACCGTCTGAATGGCATGCCTGCGGAAGAGTTTCCTCCGAGCCAACCGTTCACAGACGCGCGGGTAGTCGTCATCCCTCAAGAGAAGTTGAGAGGCATGTTGCGCAAGACCAGCTACGCGATATCGTCCGATGAGACGCGCTTTGTTTTGAATGGTATCTTTGTGAGCGTCAAGGAGACCAAGGTTACTATGGTGGCCACAGATGGGAGGAGGTTGGCGTTGGTGGATGAGGAGGTGGAAGGGCTAGGCGAGGGGAGCTTGGAGTTTATCGTGCCAACGAAAGCCGTGAACGAGCTGACTCGCTTACTGCAGAGCGCTGGCAATGTGGAGCTCAAGTTGCGGGAGAATCTGATTTCTTTTAATCTAAGAGGCGAAGGTGGGCTTGGCATCGTCGTGATTACGAAGCTGGTGGAAGGAAACTATCCTAACTATCGCCAGGTCATCCCGACGCAGGTGCGCGAGAGAGTTGGACTTCAACGCGAAGAGCTCTTGCAGGCGCTCAAGCGAGCGGAAATCATGACCAACGAGAAGTCTAACTCAGTTAAGCTTGGTTTCACTATGAATAACCTCTCGATTACCGCGAACACGCCAGAAGTCGGTGAGGCCCGCGAGAGCTTAGCTATCAACTACAAGGGAAAGGACCTATCTATCGCCTTTAATCCCGCGTATCTGATGGATCCTCTGCGCGTGCTAGAAGAGGACGAAGTTTATCTGGAGCTCATCGATGAGTTAAGCCCAGGAGTGCTTAAGGTGAACGGGCCGTTCCTCTATGTGCTCATGCCAATGAGAATGAGCTGACCGGAGGCGTTCTAAGCCACATGGCGAAAAGGCTGAACTGATAAACTCGAACAGCGCGCCAAGCGCGAAAGGTACACCACAGCGGTAAGGTAAGGTTCAAGGATGCCGCTCAACGCCAACACCCGCATAGCTGCCACGGCTGCGGTCATCGTGGTCACAGATCAACTGACGAAACTGTGGGTTCAGAACTGGCTGCCCTATATGCGCGAGTTCGTGATCATCGATGGATTCTTCAAGTTGGTGCATTGGGGCAATACTGGAGCGGCATGGAGCCTGTTTCGCGAGCATAACGAGATACTGGCCATAATCTCAGTTGTAGCTCTGTTGGCTCTGTTCCTTGGCCGCAGCCACTTCGACTCCGGCACTGCTGCCGGACAGGTTGCCCTGGGACTGCTGTTTGGCGGGATCATTGGCAACTTGATTGACAGACTTCATGCAGATCGTCGGCATGTGATTGATTTCATCCGCTTCTACCTGACCCGACGGGAAGGCGGAGAAATAGGTTTCCCTGCGTTTAACATAGCGGACAGTGCCATCTGTATTGGCGTCGCTTTGCTCTTCCTCCTTTCGTGGAAACACGAATCTGTGAAGCGCCCTTCAGGCGAGGCCTCCTCTTGAATGTTCCCCTCGAGAAGGCGATCCTTTTGGCGGGGCCGACTGCTGTGGGAAAGTCAGCCGTGGCGTGGAACTTGGCACAGCACCTCGACGCGGAGATCCTAGGCGTGGATTCGATGCAGGTTTACCGCGGGATGGACCTGGGCACGGCTAAGCCTTCCTCAATGGAGCGCGCCACGGTTCCGCACCACATGATCGATGTCGCGGATGTGGCGGAGTCCTTCCACGTCGCCGCGTGGACCCAGTGCGCGCGGGAGATTCTAGGCTCCATTTATCGCCGAGGACGGATCGCCATCCTTTGTGGAGGCACTGGCCTTTACTTCAAGGCCCTGATCGAGGGCCTCGGCGACAGCCCCGCTTCAGACCCAGGATTGCGCGCGGTGCTCGAACGAACGGCGCAATCGGATCTTCTCGCCGAGTTGCAGGAAAAAGATCCTCTCCTGTTTGACCGAATTGACCGTCGGAATCCTCGCCGCGTGGTCCGAGCCGTGGAGGTTATCCGACTGACCGGCCGAGCCTATTCCGAGCAGCAAAGCCCATGGCGCAAGAAGGACGGCTCCACTCCAGGATGCACAGACACACCGCAAGCGCGAATGGTCTTTTTTGGTTTGGATCGCGCGCGCGAGGACCTCAGGGGGCGCGTGGAACAGAGAGTGGACGCCATGTTCGCCAACGGCCTGGTGGCAGAAACGGAGCGGTTGATGCAACGCGGCCTCGGCAAGAATCGAACTGCCAGCCAAGCGCTTGGGTATCGGCAGGTGATCGCTTTCTTGCGTGGCGAATGCTCCCTCGACGAGACGATCGCTTTGGTGAAACAGCGGACCTGGCAGTTCGCCCGGCGGCAGATGACTTGGTTCCGCAACCAAACGAATCTGAATTGGATAAAGGTTGGCGCGGGGGAGAGCAGCAAGACAGTCGCAGCGCGAATTGAGCGCGAATGGCTCCAGCAGCGGTGAAGTTGCGTCAGAGTGGCCCTCGGCTATAATCTCCAAAACAGTTGAAAGCACTCATTTCGACAGCAACACGAAGAACCGAACGAATCTTCCTCATCGGTGTGGAATTGAAGTCCCGGAGTCGTTTTCAAATGGATGACTCGTTGTGCGAGCTTGCCGAACTTGCCAAAACGGCCGGTGGCCAGGTGGTCGGTGAGGGCACACAAAAGCTGGAAGCTCCATTAGCCTCGACCTTCATCGGCTCCGGCAAGGCTGAGGAGTTCGCCGAATTCTGCCGACGAAGCGATGTGGACACTGTGGTTTTTGACGACGAGTTGTCCCCGGCACAGAGCCGCAACCTCGAAAGGGTCTTCGAGTGCAAAATCCTTGATCGAACGGCGTTGATCCTTGACATCTTTGCCCAACGAGCGCGCACGCGCGAAGGAAAACTGCAGGTCGAGCTGGCGCAATTGCAGCATTTGCTACCTCGATTAACAAGGTACTGGAGCCACCTCTCACGGCAGAAGGGCGGGATCGGGATGCGCGGGGAGGGCGAAACTCAGTTGGAGACGGACCGCCGCCGTGTCCAAGAGCGCATCGACACGATCTGTGACGCGTTGCAGGCAGTCCGGCGCCAACGGGATACTCAACGCCAGGGGCGGAAACGCAGCCTTTGGCCGCTGGCCTCGATCGTCGGTTACACGAATGCCGGCAAATCGACGCTGTTGAATCGGCTTACGAAGGCGTCGGTCGTGGTGGAGGACAAACTGTTCGCGACGTTGGATCCGACGACACGCCGTCTGCGCCTGCCGACCAACCAGAATGTCCTCCTTTCCGATACGGTCGGTTTCATCCGCAAGCTGCCGCACCGCTTGGTCGAGGCGTTCAAAGCGACCTTGGAGGAAGTTATCCAGGCCGATTTGCTCCTGCATGTCGTGGATGCAAGTCATCCCGAAGCGGACGAGAGAATTGCCGCCGTCAACGGAGTGCTGGCGGAGATCGGAGCGCAAGGCAAGCCCACCCTGATGGTGTTCAACAAGATCGACTGCCTTGACAATGCCGACGCGCTGGCTAAACGCGTCGAACAATACTCCAACGCGGTGTCAATCTCTGCCGCCACCGGCGCCGGGATGGATGGGCTGCTGAGCGAGCTGAGCAGTCTGCTGCGGCCGGCTCGCCAATTCGTGGAGTTGGCGGTCCCACACGGCGCATCGGCGGCGATCGCGAGATTACATTCGGTTGGACAGGTTCTGGAATGCCGCTACGAGGGCGCCTGTGCGCGGATTAAGGCGCGGATTCCTCCTTACTTGCACTCGGAATTTGAGCCATTCCTGGTCAGAGACGAGTCCAGCCGCAGAAGGACAGACACGGCTCCAATGAGGCAGCAGTCTTGAAATGACGAATGACGAAGTCCGAAGGCCAGGAAAAGCCGTTGGGAGGAATGGATGCCGACCAAGCGTCTTGGCCACGAGGAAGCCGCTGGCATTTCTTTTTCGGAATTCGTCATTAGGACATTCATTCGTCATTCGAGCTTTGTCCTTCGTCATTTGGCCAGCCTGACTCGGCTGAGAACACCGCTGAACAAAAAATTGTTGGCGGTGTCGTAGCGGCGGCCATCCTGGTGCCGTAGAGGGCGCGCATCTTGCCGCCTGGAGCAGCGGCGTGAAATACCACGGTGGCCTCAGTTTGGTGCCTAAGGTCCGCCAGGCAGGATGCCCGGCTCTACTGCAGGCGAGACGCCCGCCGCTACGAACAAATCAGGGATGCACCGGGAACGAAATTGCGGCGCCTTTTTCGTTTGAAATATTCTCAGCGGCACTCCACACTCCGCTTGTCCAAGAAGGAGTTTACCTATGCGGATCAAGGACCTTCCAGACAGCGAGAGACCAAGGGAGAGACTGCTTCTCCACGGAGCCGAGTCCCTGCGCAATTCGGATTTGATCGCGATTCTTCTGCGGACGGGGTTAAAAGGGGTTTCTGCCATAGCTGTTGCGGAGGAGCTCCTAGGCCGATTCGGGAGCTTGGAGCGCTTGGCCCGCGCATCCTTGGAGGAATTGCAGCAAACGCGGGGGATCGGGCGCGACAAGGCCATCGCCTTGAAGAGCGCGTTCGTTTTGGCTCAGCGGATGGCCCAAGAAATCCAGGGCGAGGCGCCGCTCCTGGATTCTCCGGAACGAATTGCCGGCCTGCTGCGGGACCAGAACCGTTCTTACACGGTGGAGTGTTTTCAGGTCCTCCTCCTCAATACACGGCGACGCCTGATCCGGATTGACCAAATCTCTCACGGCACGCTCGATACCATCCTCGTGCATCCGCGTGAAGTGTTTAAGCTCGCCATCGCGGCGAATGCTTCGGCGATCGTTTTGGTGCATAACCATCCCAGTGGCGACCCAACCCCGTCGGAGGCGGACATCAAGGTCACGAGGGATTTGATTCGGGCCGGGCAGTTGCTGAAGATTGAAGTCCTGGATCACATCATTTTGGGGAGCCGGACTGAGGAGCGGCCTCGCGATTTCTTGTCGCTTCGGGAGTTGGGCTACTTTTACGGTTGAGCGGTCGCTGCGCCCGTGCTACCTCCAAAGTCCGTGATTCATCCCACCGCGATCATTCATCCTAAAGCCGAGCTCGATCCGTCGGTCATCGTGGGCCCTTACGCAGTGATTGACGAATATGTCCGCCTTGGGCCTGGCTGCTGGCTCGCTCCCTATGTGCATTTGACCGGCCAGACGATCATCGGCGCCAACAACCGCTTTCATACAGGCTGTGTGCTGGGGGATGCTCCGCAAGATCTGAAATATCGAGGTGAAGCGACTCGACTGTCGATTGGCGAGGGCAATACATTTCGGGAACACGTAACCGTTCATCGCTCGAACAAACTGTCAGAAGACACGCTCATCGGTTCGAGCAATTTCTTCATGGCGCACAGCCACGTGGGTCACAACGCGAGAATCGGGAACCATGTGATTCTGGCAAACGGCGCGCTGTTAGCGGGCCACGTTGAAGTCGGCGACCGAGCCTTCATTTCCGGAAATTGCCTGGTGCATCAATTTGTCCGAGTCGGCACGCTCGCGTTGATGCAAGGAGGCTCGGCCGTGAGCAAAGATTTGCCGCCCTACACCGTGGCCCGGGGCGACAACGGTATCTGCGGCCTGAATACAGTGGGGTTGCGTCGCGCTGGCTTGACGAGCGAAGAACGGATCGAATTGAAGCGGCTTTACCACGCTTTGTTTCGAAGCGACACCCATCTGAGCGCCGCGCTGCAGGCCGCGGCCGCGGAGTTTAAGAGCGCCGTCTCACGGGTGATGATCGACTTCGTGGCCAGCTCCAAGCGAGGCATCTGCGCCCACGTTCGCGGCCTGAGCGACCTTGATCCTGATGGGTAACCACGGATGACGCGGATGTGATGTGTGGGAGTGTCGGCGTATCGGAGTGTCGGCGCGTCTAAAGATGTTTCACCGATACGCCGACACCCCGATACATCGATACGAGTTTCCTACGGACGAACTCGGATCATCCCCCTGTCCTCTTGATGGCATTGAGGCCGGCCCGGAACATCTGCCGCGCCTCTTGCCAGGAACGAATCGCGACACAGCGTTCAAGCAAAGCCACGTCAAGGTCCGGCAGAAGCTGGCTCCGCAGCGATTGCTTGTAACGACCGTTGTTGCCCAATGCGAAAATCTCCAGCTTATTGCCGCGCCAAAACCAGACTTCGGACACGTTGAAACGCCGGTAAATCTCCAGCTTGCTCACGCCCCCGCTCGTTAGCGCGATCTCCAATACAAGGTCGGGGAACTCGTTTTCCTGGCCGATACACCAGGATTCGTCCGGCTCAGCGCCGGCCTGCTTTAAGGCTTGCCGCATGGTCGCTTGGCCGCGGGGCATGATCTCCACGCCGGCTTGCAGGAAGTAATCGGCCAGAAAGTCCCCAATCCATTTCTTGATCCGCTCGTGCTCGTGGGAAGTCGTCATGATTTCGAGCTCGCCGTCGAGGTAATAGAAGCGCGGGCCGGGCCGGTCATCACCCATCGCTTTGTCCAGCGCCAGATACCGTTTCCAGGACACTCCGCACAGGATCAGTCGCTCCTCGGGTTCAGTGCCGTCAGGCAGCGGATCGGGCCGGAGCAAATGCGCGAACGCGCGCGACTCGTCTTGGTTTGTAAGAAGCGATGCTACCATGCCTCCAGGATATTGGACGCGCCAGCGTTAAGCAAACTTGAAACCTCGATGACCCAAAACGAAAACCCCTCCCGAGTTCGCGGGAGGGGTTTGCGACATTTTCGAGGCGAAGCCGCGAAAGGTCTAGAACTTGTAGATAATATTCGCGGCCACTGTGACGACATTCTTGTCCCCACCTGGCGCAGCGGCTGTACCGCCGAAAGGCCTGTCGCCCGTGAGACTGTGGTCCCAGCGGCACTCCAGACGGCTGACGACGTTCGCCCAAAGCGAATAATCAATTGTCCCAGTGATGCCGAGCAATTCCTCGCCGCCGCTTGGACCGGGCGCATACCAGAAGCCACCGGTGGCTGATGTGTATTCCCCACGTGCGTTCAGCCTCAGTTTTTCGGTCGCCCGATACGACGTGTAGAGGGTCGCTGCATTAGCATACGCGGATTTATTGGGAGCTGGCGCAAACCCTAGTGGCGCTGCGTCCATGTAGTCGTACGAAGCCCCAATCACCAATCCTTCCAGTGGTGTCGGCACGGTGCCCCCGATTTGGTAGCAGGTAAAGTGACCCGCAGAGAGAGCGCTACCGCCACTTCCTGATGGATTGTTCAGGCCTGTAACCACCGTGCCACTCAGCGTCGCGCCCTTTAAGCAGCCGAAACCTTCGGGAGCTGTGAGAATAAACTGGCCCATGTACGTCTTCTCTGATTCTGCGACTGGGCCGCCGAGTCGAGCCGCGCGCCAGTTGACGCCGTTGTTGTAGCTATTGGCGACACCGGTTGCGAGGGTCAACTCGTCGCTGACTTTGTAGCTCGCCAATATGCCGGTGTGGCTTGCGGGCTCCAGCGTCCAGGCGTAGGAGCGGCTGTAGTTTAGATCGTCACCCGAATCGGGAACCTCGTAGCCGCCGATGTAGTTGAAGTGGCCGATCTTAAAGTTCAATCCGTTTCCAATGGGTACGCCGAGTTCGACGTAAGCTTGCTTGACCGCCAAATCGCCACCCGCCCCAGCAAGGTTGGGGGCTGAAGTGTTGAACGCGACGGCATCGGGGCCGAACCATAGTTGGGCTGTGTAACCGGCCGACCACTCACCTTCACTGAGCGGCTTGGCGACCGTCAGCGACACGACGTCGAGATTGAAGCCGTCGTGCTTACTCGCGGCGGCATCAAACGCACGGCCTGGGATACCAGCGTTGCTCGTGCCCGGTTTCCAAATGCCAGATGTGCTTACGTAACCGCTCAGCGTCGTTTGCGAAAGCGCTGTCAGCACTTGTGACTTGGCTTCCTCAGCTTGGACTAGTGCGCCGAAGCTGATGACACCTGCTCCTGCCAAAGCGAGAGTCCATCGATTCGAATGAATCTTAGGTGCCTCGCGCCTGAACGATAGTTCTCTCTCGGTGCATTTATTCATTTGTTCCTTTTGGTTTGATGTTTGTCTCTTCTGTTGCAGTTTTTCGGTTGAGTTTTGTTTGATCGCCGCCGAGCCATCGAGCCGGGTAGAACGCCCGCCAAAGCAAGAGCCCGGCGGCAGAGTTCACGGTGTCCGTTGCCGTATGAAATCACTGCCGCCGAAATACACGACACACATCACATCGCAAACCGGGGTTAGCAGTCGGGATGCCACGGGCACGGCGAACATCATACGGTTTTCAACGGCAATATGTTATGATTCATCTTCCAAAGAGAAGCCTTATTGGGTACGCCCTAGGTTAGCCAGGATGCGCAAATCTCGACAACAGACCTCCGCCAGCACGTGCCAGATCGCTTCGGAAGACGCGCACCCTTTTATTCTGAGGGATTAACCATTGCAACTAAATTATTTGCCACTCGCCGGCCAAATCTCGCACTCAAAATGAACAACCCCTCCCGAAGGCCTCGGAAGGGGTTGATCGTTTCCTCCAGCCGGTTAGAACCTATAAATAATGTTCGCTGCCAGAGTTAGGGCATTCTTCCGGTCGCCACCACCTCTGCCGTAGAGCAGATCACCCGTCAGGTTGTGATCCCAACGGAATTCTGCGCGGCTGATGACATTTGCCCACAATGAATAGTCCAATGTGAACGTGTTACTGATCAACTCGGGTTGCTTGTCACTTCCGGCTCCCCCGAGGTTGATTCCAAGCGTCCCGTCCGAGCCCGTGACGTAGTCAAAGCGGTCGTTGATCTTTAGCTTCTCGCTCGCTTGGTAAGACACGTACCCGGCAATCGCCGTCGCCCAGTTACCGTTGTCACCTACGGCAGGAGTCACACCGTTGACCCCGTCGAACCTATAATCCCATGAGGCGCCGATTGTTAAGCCTTCCAAAGGGGTTGGAATTGTCGCCCCGGCGTACATGCTGGTCGTATCGTGAGGCGCGCCGGACAAGCCGTCAACCACGCCTGCATACAACGTCGAGCCGCTGAGGAATCCCAAGCTTTCTGGTGCAGTGAGCGTTAACCCACCCAAGTAAGTTTTCTCGCTTTCTGCAACGGGACCACCGCCGCCTCTGAAAGGGCGCCCGTTGATGAGACCTGTGTGCGTGTTCGCCACACCACCGTAAATGCTGAGTGCATCGACGACTTGATAACTGGCAAGGACGCCCGTGTGCTGCTTGGGCCCAAGAATGTAGCCGAAAGAACGGCTGTAGTTGGGATTCTTTCCCGCATCGAATGCTTCATAACCAAGCGGAGACTCAAAGGCGCCGACCTTCAGGTCGATCCCATTGCCGACCGGTGCCCGCAGCTCGGCGTACGCATTCTGAATCGCGAAATCGTCGCCGAAGCTGCCGATGCTCCCACCTGAACCGAAGGTGCCTTGGTAGGTGACCGCATCCGGTCCGAAGAGAAGATCTACCTTATACCCTGCTGACCATTGGGCTTCGTCCAGGGCCTTTTCGAGTCCTAATTTCACGACGTTCAAGTTGAAACCGTCGAGCTTTCCCACTCCGTCGTACGCTCTTCCGGGCAACGCTGCGTTGCCCGTGCCGAGTTTCCAAATGGCCGAGGTATCGACGTATCCGCTCAAGGTCGTCTGAGAAAGCGCCGTAAGCACTTGATTCTGCGCTTCCTCGGCCTGCACCACTGAACCGAGGCTCACCACCCCGCCGGCGGCTAGAGCCAACGTCCATTTATTACACTTCATCTTAGTTCCTCCTGCGATGTATGCTGTTGTGTTTTAATGCGTTTTCCGAGGTAAATCCAGTTTACCCCGAACCACCGAGAACGGTGTAATTGTCGCGAACGATAAAAAAAAGCCCGTCCGTTGACAACAAGTTTTTTATAGTCCGGCAGTTGCGCTGGCGCGGCGCAATTTTTCTCTCCGACTTCACGCAAAAACTGTGATGGGGATCGATAGGTCAAAATGGCGCAGAGGCTCGCGACACCTTGGAATGGCCAGTCGCCTTGTTTGGTGGTAATGGCGCAACGGCACTGTACGAGTCTAGGGCTGTCGAACTGCCGAAGTCGTTCGCTGTCACGGAGCGTTTGGTTGGCTTGCCGATCCTTAAAATCTCAGTCGCTCGTAATTCGTCATTGGTCATTCGTGATTCTCATCTCCGGAAGAGCCACAAGAGCAACGTCAACAGCGCGCTGATGACAAGGCAGGTGACGACTGGGAAATAGAAACTGAAATTACCTCTCGCTGCGTGGATATCGCCCGGCAAGCGACCGAGCCAGGTTTTGCCGAAACCTGACCAGAGCACGAGTCCGAGAGCCGCAAGCGCAAGCCCCATCAGAAACAAGTATTTTCCAAACTCGTTCATGTCCGAAAATGTTGTAGAGTCTCTTGATTATATCGCATAGCCTGAAACGTGAAAACCTGAAGCGAGCGCTGGAAAGTTTGGTTCGTCAGCGTAAGGCGGCCTTCCAGCCCGCCTCATTTGAGAGACATTGTCCCAGGCTTTGAGGCAGGCAAGACGCCTGCCCTACTTTAAGACTCGCTCCAAACAACTCGGGAGACATCGCTATGGCTACGATCGCGGTTTTAGGCACTCTCGACACAAAAGGCGAGGAGCACGGCTTTGTCGCCAAACTCATCCAGCAGCGCGGCCATGATGCCTTGATCATCGATGTCGGCACACTTGGTGATCCGAAACTGAAGCCGGACGTGAGCCGCGAAGAAGTGGTCTCCGCTGCGGGCCAGAATTACCGCGACTTGAGGGCCAAACAAGACCGCGGCGAGTCAGTGAAGGTGATGTCCATCGGAGCACCGGTGGTGGTGGCTAAACTCGTCCGCGAAAAGAGAATTGACGGCATCATTTCGCTGGGCGGCGGCGGCGGGACCGCCATCGGCACGGCGGCGATGCGCAGTTTGCCAATCGGTTTTCCCAAGGTGATGGTGTCCACGCTCGCCAGCGGCAATACCTCGCAGTACGTCGGCGTGAAGGACATCGTGATGTTCCCTGCGATCGTGGATGTCTCCGGCATCAATCGAATTTCACGGCAGATCTTGGCGCGGGCCGCCGGGGCGATTTGCGGGATGGTCGAAGCAACACCGCCGCTCGGCGAGGACAAGCCCGTCATCGCCGCGAGCATGTTCGGCAATACGACCGCTTGCGTCCAGCATGCGCAAAGAATCCTGGAACAGGCGGGGTACGAAGTCCTGGTGTTCCATGCCACCGGCGCCGGCGGACGCACCATGGAGTCTCTCATCGAGGCGGGAATGGTCGCCGGCGTGTTGGACATAACAACCACCGAGTGGGCGGACGAACTCGTCGGCGGCTTCCTGACCGCAGGGCCGACTCGACTGGAGGCCGCGGCGAAGCATGGAGTCCCGGCGATCGTCACGCCCGGATGTCTGGACATGGTGAATTTCTACGCGCCGGAAGCGGTGCCGGCCAAATTTCAGGGGCGGACTTTCTACCAGCACAATCCGCAAGTGACCTTGATGCGGACCACGCCCGAAGAGTGCGCGCAACTCGGCAGACTCATTGCCGAGAAGGTTAATGGATCGAAGGCTCCCGTTACCGTGCTAATCCCCTGGAAAGCGATCAGCGTCATCAGCGCGCCGGGCCAGCCGTTCCACGATCCAATTGCGGACAAAGCCTTGTTCGAAAGCCTCAAGGCTCATCTGCGGAAAGACCTCGAGGTGGTCGAAATGGACTGTGAGATCAACGACCCGCGCTTCGCCGAGGCGTGCTCCCAGGCGCTTCTCAAGAACATGGGGAAGGGACAGAAAGGAACCTAGAGAAAGAACGATGTTCGAGAGGATTCCTGCGACCCATGAAATCCACCAGAAACTTCCAACGTTCGACTCGCATCGTTCAACTTTCAACGAAACGATAGGTTGAGGGTTGAACGTTGAGCGTTCGTTTCGGGCTTCGCCGCCCCGCATCTTTCGCGTTTTCAACCCCAGATTTTGGATAAAGCGTAGCGCGGAGCGCGCCTACAATCTGCGTTTTCGCTCGCGTTCCAGAATCTCCTGCATCGCCAGCACATCGAGTTTGTCCTTGTCCCGCCAGGAGCCGGTCTTGAGATAGACTAGGCTCGCTGGATCAAGGATGGGCACGCGGGCGCCGCTCAATTCGACGTAGCGCAAGCTCGGACGAAAATCGTCCAAGGACTTCCCTCGCATTCGGGTGAAAATGTCCAAGTCAAAGTCCTCCATCACGCGAATCGAGCCTTCCTGAGAGATGAATTCTTCGACTTTGAGTTCCCGAGCCCAGCCTTCGCCCCAACCTTCCAAGCACTTGAGCAGCCGGCGAATGTTGTCCGGCCCTTCGTTGACGATGATGTCCGCGTCGAGCGTGAGCCTCGGATAGCCGTTGAGGATGACGGCCAGGCCGCCAACGACCGCGAAGTCAACGCCGCTCCGCGCGAGGGCGACCAACAGCTTTTCGAACCGGGAAATAATCTCCCTCGATTCGGGCGAGTGCTCCGGAGGCATGCTTGCGAACGAAAGCGGCCAAATCCTCAATGCGCGCCAAGCGTTGGCTGGACGTGGGCGGACGGCCCACAATTCTCCGAATCGGCTGCTGCATCGGCTCGACCTCAATGTTCATGATTCAAAGCTATGACTTCCTCCGCTCACGGTCAATCCCGCGGTTTCTTTGACGCAGCAGGCACAGCGGGGCAGAGCCGCAATCCGATGCCAAATCCGAAATCCGAAAACACGAAATCCGAATCTCGAAACCTGGCGGCATCGCGCCGTTTTGAGCCTTGAGAACTTCGGATTTTGAATTTGTTTCGGATTTGTCGTGCCCCAAAGGCGGAACTCCCGGCGTAAAATTGTGCCAAGGTCGGATTCTGTTTTTGCGCAGTCCTTAAGGAAACGGATTCCACTGATGGGTCCGGTTTTGAACTCCTCAAATAAGCCCTGCACTGTGCCTTCCGCGATGTTATTGTTGTGCCCGATGAAGCTTCAGTCGATCCTCGCATTGGTGCTTTCCAGTTCTTTGGTTGCCCAAGCGCAGCAAGAAGCCCTGACCCTCGACGACCTCCTCGAAGGCGGACAGCAATGGTTGCAGGAAAACTTGGACGAGGGCTGGCTTCGGACGTTCCAACAGGCGGACCAGTCAGCCGTGCAACAATTCCTGCGAGCGCTTCAGGAACGCTTCCAAGGCGAATATGTGATCGATCTCGCCGCGCTCAGACAGACCGCACAGGTCGTGTTGCCGCTGCTCGAGAGCCACGAAGAAACGCGGTCCTACGCGACTTGGCTGCGGACACGTATGGACTACTTCGAAGCGGCGGAGGAATTGCGCCTGATCGTTGCGCCGCCAAAAGTTCAACCGGGACAACCGCCGCCGCCGCGGCCGAAGCCAACGCCGGAGCAGCAGCGTCAAGTTTGGCAGAAGCGCGTGGAGAAACGTCCGCCACCGAGGGGCGCCGAGAATCTGGTGTCACGTTTGAAGCCGATCTTCGTGGCAGAACGCGTGCCCGCGGAGCTGGTTTGGCTGGCCGAAATCGAATCGTCGTTCGACCCGAACGCACGCAGTCCTGTCGGCGCCGCCGGTTTGTATCAATTCATGCCCGCTACCGCCAAGCAAGTCGGCTTGGCGCTGCGACCGGAGGACGAGCGATTGCACCCTGACAAAAGCGCGCGCGCCGCCGCGAAATATTTGAAATACCTGTATGGCCGCTTCAACGATTGGCGCCTAGCCCTGGCGGCTTACAATGTCGGCGAAGGCCGCGTCCAGACTCTCCTGCAGAAAACGAAGGCGCGCACCTTCGACCAAATCGCCGGGCGCCTTCCAGCGGAAACGCAAATGTACGTCCCGAAATTCGAGGCCACGCTACGGCGGCGGGAAGGCATCAACCTGGCGCAGCTCAATCCGCCAAGACGCTAATTCGTCCAAACAGATGCTGATCGAAAGAGCAGCCGGAGGAGATGCCGGTGCGCGCCAGAGGTTCCACCACCAGCGTCGGATAAGTCTCTGTTCAAACTCCCAAGGCGAAGATGTTCAGCGGAACGAGCTGATTTGAAATACCGTGCGAATTAAATCCGCGCTTCTGTCTGGGCATTCTTTCATTTGCAATTGAAGAACCTGACGGGGTGCAAGTCAATGGGTGTGACAGTCCCGACCCAGCAAATCAGTCTCGCTTCGTTTGCGTAAGGGGTCGCTATTGTGTCTCCTTTGCGTCAGGAACGTAGAACTCCTCGCGCCAATCCGGAATTGTGAAATTACTGCGGTTCAACAACTCTGTTGCCCGCCCATCTTCTTGGTGTGCGAGGATCAAAGCCAGATTGTTCGGCCGAATCCCGGCTTCAGAGAACGCTCTGAATGCGGCGTACGCGATTTCACTCGTCCATTGCTCAGGACCAAAAACGTAAGTCCGGTACTTGTATTGAGTAGAGTAGTTGGTTACGACTTTGTGGAACGGAAACAGGTCGGACAGTTGAACGACATACTCCGGAACGATCTGAACCATCGTTTCATGTCCGAGCTTACCGATTCGCGGAGGATCCGGTATGTCGATCACGATGTCTGTCAGCGACAATCCCGCTGCACCCACCACTGTCGCATACCCGCGAATCTTTTCCCGTATGTCATTGAAGAACTGCGAAGCCTTTTTTTGTGCGACAGGGTCTTCCCGATTTGTGAATTCGCTGTAATTCAGTGACCAGGCAGTGTGGCTGTCTTCATCGCACAAGGCGCGCGGCGCAAGCACTAGCGCACGTCCGGGGAGAACCCGGTATCGCAGGTTGCGAACCTGACTCGCTACCGCCACATCGTCGTACTTGTTCCCGAAAAAGTCGTATTCGTCGATGTCGAGAAAGTCGACTACGCTTTCCAGCTTTTTCGATCGAGTTGGCCATACTGGCCGGGCGTGATGGTCTTGGAGCAGCGACTGCAGCGCAGCATTCGCAGCGCGAACCTTGTGGTGGTGGTACACCGTATCGTACAACAGCATTCGAGCAAAAAGTAGCTGCTCCACGACGGCGATTCCGCGCTGGTCTACTACCAAACGCTTTTCCTTCCGGTGCCGTTCTTGGTCCTCGACAAGAACGGCCCTCAGACTTGGGAGAAGCCGGTCAACATCCACAGAAAGATTCACTCCCGTGAAGTAACCATCGCGTGCCAAGTAATCGAGTTTATCAACGTCCATGGGACCGTTAATAATATCACCTTGGAATCGACGGCTCGGAGCATCATCAGGCGCCTTCCCGATAATCATCTCCGCCACGCGTTTCAAATGCACTGAGTCCAGATACGGATACATCGCTCGGCATCGCGCATGAACAGGTTCCCACAGCATCTCATGAAATGCCTCGCACGTTAGGATGCAGTAGTTCACACATTCGGCCTCGGACGGGCTCGCGAACCTCAGTTCATCATCGGACACCACGCTGCGGAACTCAGCGAAATTCCGATAAAAGAATTCTGATCCGTGGCTGAAAATGCAGTGACCGATGTCATGGAGCAATGCCGCAAGCCGCACTTCGGCATGTTCGAGCTCGCTTATACTGTTACGCGACTGTTCCAGCTCGCGGATGACCTTTGACGCGAGATTCATGCAGTTCAGCGAATGCTCGAAGCGGGTGTGAATGGCAGATGGGTAAGTAAGGTAGGTCAGCGCGGTTTGAGAAACTCCGCGCAGCCTTTGGAAAAGAGGCGTGTCGATGATCAAGGTTTCGTAAGCCCGCAGCTTCTGAAACCCGAATATTGGATCGCGGATGAGTTTCTCGTCGAGTCGGGCGTTCCGAATGCGTTGGGAGTATCCTTTAAGGCAGGGGGTAATCGCCTCGTTGATACGCGATCGGAAGTCGCCCAGGGCGCTCATCAACTTTCGCTGCGCTACGTGACTGAACTGGAAGTGAACGCTGTGAACCCTGAAGCAAGCTCTTTGAATACCTCTTCGTGGATCGGCAGTACGCCGCGCTGCGTCAATTGCCGACGAACAGATTCGAGTTGGCTCGATCTTGGACGGAAAAACTGATCTACCGGGTTAGGCATCGCGACTTCCAAAATCTTGCCCATTTCGAGATAATTAATGATCCGGCGGACAGGCTCAGAACGTAGCCTGTCATCAGGTCCCGCAATACGCAACCGCTCGCGCAAACTCGGCGATTCGGTCTCAAGTGTTCGCAAGAATCGATAAAGCGATTGCTCTGAGAACTTCCGTGACCCGATATACAAGAGCAACCCACTGATTAACTCAGTCGACGTGAGACCTTCGATATTGGGCAGCGTCTTCATAAAAAACCTCCGCAGTAGAATGGACTCGCAACATTCAAATGCAAGGAGCAGCTATTGGCAAGCAATTCATTAGCCGCCAGCGCGACCACTACATAGAGTGGATGCATGACAGGGCATACAATACCTATTGAGCACACCAGATGTCAAGCGGTTTTCCCAGAAATATCGTGATTATCGCGATTTGTTGGGCATACTATACCTACGATGCGGCGATGGGTGCTAAAAGTGGAACGGCAACACAGGGTGCGGCTTCCAGCCCCAATTATCGAGGCGGTACCTTGGCTTGCAAACGCCTCTGGCTCCATTACCGTCACCGCAGTTCTCGGCGAGCATGGCGGCATCCGCGTGCTGCCACCCGGCTCCGACGAACAGTTATCGACTGAGAGCATTACGCAACAACTCCGACGTCACGCATCAACCGCAGATGAATCAGGCAAAGCAACAGTCGTACCCGTGGCGCGCTATTTGGCAAACGCAGTTGGATTGACGTTTGCGCGGGAACAGAACAGAGCATCAGTCGTCATGCCGCGAGAATTACGCGATCTGGGCGTTGCACCCGCCAGCGGCCAGCACGCAGTAGTATTTGTGTACGGTAGCAGACTTGAAATCTGGCGTGCAGATGAGTGGCGCAGTCATGTTCGAGCCGCTGACGGCAAGATTCTTGATTTAATTGAAGACTCCGCCGACGAACTCGACAGCAATCGCGAGTAGATTTCTTACCGCTCGCAAAGCGGCAAGCGTGGAAAGCTCGGTTCCCACCTGGCCCAAAGCTCGCAATACGTGGTCAGTCGAGCTCTTGCGCCGAGCGCTAGGGGCGAGCCCTGGCTGAAGAGATCGCGTGTTGACTGCCTTCGATTCGGTTCAACACGCACAAAGGCGATCGGGCCGTCAGAAGAAAAGTGCACGTGCATTCTGCTGATCGAACCAATCGCCGAGCTGCCTTCGGTTCATCCCGCGGGTCCGGCGGTTCCGGGTCGCTTCTGCTGAATGGGTTTCAGTGCATCCTTTCTCACCGGAATCGTCTTGAAGCGCTGAGTGAGCTGCGTGAGCAAGTCTTCGAACGCGAGCCGTTCGAGGCCGGAGTCGGCGACGAAACCAATAGCGTTCATGCGCTCGTTCGCGTAAGCGGCCTCCTCGGGCCGCGCAAACCGGCCGCTGTGCGAAAGGAATATGATGTCTTTGCGCATGCGGCACTCGGCCTCGATAATTGCTTGGACCCGCTCGACGGATTTGTCGAGCGTGATGGTAGCTTTCCTGACGCCGATGGTGCCGCCGACGGTGGTGCCGCGGCCGCGATGATGGGCCGCTCTTTCTTGAGCGAGGCGCGCATGTGGTCGATGGGTATTTTGCGAGTGTACCGGTTCCACTTTCGGGTCCAGAGATTTGGCACGGCTGGTGAGACGGTTAACGATTCAGGCGAAAAGGCTCTCAGCGTTGAGAGATTCCCACGGATTGGCACCGAGTTGAGGACTTCACTGGTCGTGTTGGAGATGGACATGAAGGAAGGTCGAGCCTTACTTCCACTTTGTCTGCGTCATCCGTAAGGCGCACGTAATCGTTGAGGCAGACCGCAACACCTCCGACGACCTTGAAATCAACTCCCGCTCGCGCGACATCGACCTACAGCCTTAAGAACGGGGAAATAGTCTTGTCGAGGGATGGTTGGTTTTCCACGGTCGGTTACGTGCGCAAACTGGCGCAGCATCTCCAATCGGTCGAACGCGGTCTGTCCAGAGGGACGGCGACCGATGATTCGGCGTGGGGCGAACACTCCCGACTCACCCAGTATCTTTTCGCTGGCCATCAGGTATTCCTGCGCCGACGCACGCTGGCGGTCAACGCTGTCGGATCGCCTTGATCCCTTCCTTCCGCACCGAAATCTGCTTGAATCGCTGCGTGAGCTGAGTCAGCGAATCTTCCACAGCCAGCCGTTCGAGGCTGGACGCGCCGACGAAGCCGACGGCGTCCGTGCGTTTATTGATGTAGGCGGCGTCTTCAGGCCGCGAAATCGGGCCGCCGTGGGAGAGGAAGAAGATGTCTTTGCGGACGCGGCGGCCAGCCTCAATGATCGCTTGGACCCGCTTCACGGATTCGTCGAGCGTGATGGTGGCTCTCTTGACACCAATACTGCCGCCGATGGTCGTGCCGACATGGGCGATAATCGCATCGGCCCCCGCTTCGGCCATAGCCTTGGATTCTTCGGGGGAAGCGACATAGACAATCGAAAACAAATCCATCTTTCGGGCCAGGGCGACCATCTCGAATTCCTTTTCCACGCTCATGCCAGTCTCTTCGAGGATTTGCCGGAACTTCCCATCGACGATGCAGTGGGTGGGGAAATTGTTGACGCCGCTGAAGCCCATGTTCTTGACCTGGAGCAGCCAATGCCACATGCGCCGCCGCGGATCCGTGGCGTGCACCCCGCAGATGACAGGCACTTCCTCGACAATGGGGAGCACTTCGAACTCGCCGATTTCCATGGCGATGGCGTTCGCGTCGCCGTAGGCCATCAACCCGCAGGTCGATCCGTGGCCGGCCATGCGAAAGCGTCCGGAATTGTAGATGATAATGAGATCCCCGCCGCCGCGTTCGATGAATTTGGCGCTGATGCCGGTTCCCGCGCCGGCGGCGATGATGGGCTGGCCTTTCTTGAGCGTGGCGCGGAGTCGGTCGATGACTTCTTTGCGGGTGTACGGGTTACCTTTTCCGGTCCAAGGATTGGGCATGGTTCGTGAGAGGGTTAAAGCGTTGAAGCGTTAAAGCCTTGAAGCGTGGGCCGCTCGTTTTTGTTCCCCTCTTGGGAGGGCCGCAAGGGTGGGTGAGTCAGCGGAACGGGCAGCGTGGTTAAGGCCAAATGTCGAAACCCGAATGACGAAAGAATGACGAAGTCCGAATGAGCGAAGGATGGCGTCCAACTCGCCAACTGTGCTTGGGGATTCGGCATTCGGGCTTCTTTCGTCATTGGAAATTCGTCATTCGTCATTTCTCAGAACGCGCCTCTGCCGGTCCATCGCCAGATGACGCTGGACCTTTTGTTGAAGAAAATCAACACGCCAGTGGTCCAATGTTCTTGATTGACCCCGGGTCACGCGCGGGTAAGCTGACATCATCACCAGGCAACGAGTGAGCAAATCTTAACTTGTCAGAATCGTCTTATGGAACAAAAGAGCAATCAACCATTGGCCGGCGTTGATAGTCGCCGGGATTTCATCAAGAAGACCGCGACCGCCGCCGCCGCGGTGGCCGCGACGGGTGTCTTGAAAACACCGATTTATGGCCAAACTCAGGCGCCGTCCTCCGGCCGCGTCATCGGCGCGAACGAAAGGATCGCCGTCGCGGTGGTCGGTGTCGGCTATGGCATTGGGAAAAACCACCTCAAAGGCATCTACGATAACTCGCGCGCCAACAACGTGGTCGTCGCCGCCGCTTGCGACGTGTTCAACAAACGCCGCGATTGGGCGAAGGAAACCGCAGGACTCAAAGATGCGGACCTCTATAACGAACACGAGAAACTTCTTCAGCGAAAAGACATCGACGCCGTCGTCGTCGCCACCCACGATCCGTGGCACGCTCAGATCGCTATCGATGCCATGGAAGCCGGCAAACACGTCTATTGCGAAAAGCCCATGACTCGCTACCTCGGGGAAGCGTTTCGCGTGCACGACACGGTGAAACGGACAGGCCGCGTTTTCACCGTGGGCTCGCAAGGCTGCTCGGCAGGAGGCTGGCACAAAGCCGCGGAGATGATCAAGAAAGGCAATATTGGCGCATTGGTTTGGGGTCAAGGCTACTACTGCCGCAATAATCCCAAAGGCGAGTGGAATTACACAATCGAGAAAGAATCAACGCCGGAAAACATCGATTGGAATCGATGGCTGGGTCCCGTTTCCAAACGGCCTTTCAGCGCCGATGCCTTCCATCGCTGGCGCAAATATTATCCGTACTGTTCGGGCTTGCTGGGTGACTTGGTTCCCCACCGGCTCCATCCGCTCATGCTCGCCAGCGGCAATCCCGAATTCCCCTCGCGCGTCATCAGCATCGGCACAAAGCATGTCCATACCGATCGCAACACCCCTGGCACACCGGAAAGGGACGTCCCCGAACACGTCCAGCTCACCGCGGAATTTCCGAGCGGCTACATGGTCACTGTCACGTGCAGCACGGTCAACGACAAGAGCCCCGGCTTCGCCATTTACGGCCATAAGGGCACCTTCGAAATCGCCGACCAAGGCAACGAGGTCAAGATGACGCCGCAACGATCCTTCGCTGAAGAATTCGAGGGCCTGAGCGAAACGGAACGCAAAGAGTCTGCCATCGACCCAATCCGAGGACTTCAGCACGAAGACCTCCGCGTGCATGAGAAGAACTGGTTCGATTGCATCCGCACCGGCAAACAGCCCAATGCCAGCATGGACTTGGCCATCCGCGTGCAGACCGTCATTTCGCTGGCGGAAATGTCCGAGCGCCTCAAGATCGCCTGCCTCTTCGACGAGAAGACGCGCAAGATTACGACGGGCGACGGAAAGCCAATCGAGCCTCTGACTTACGGCATGACGCCGTTGTCCTAATTGGGAGCGCGTTTCAAGAGCTGGTTCGCCAGGTAGGGCAAGCTTCCAGCCTGCCCCGTAGTCGAAGCAGGCTGTGACAAAGCAGACCGTGGGATGGACTACACGCGGAAGGTTTGTAGTCCCGCCTTTAGGCGGCCCGAACCGGCTAAAGCCGGGACTACAAACGCCGACCTGTCGTTGATCCAACGGTCTCGTCAATAAGAGTCAGTTTTCTGAACATTTCGAAGGGGTTCCTCAGGCATGGCCTGTGGAGCCCCTTATTCTTTGTGTGAAAACCGTCGCACTGGCGCGCCGCGCGATGGCCACGCGCTTCGAGATTCTTCTCTACGGAGAAGATGAAGTCCGTTTGCGGGCCGCGGGCGAGGAAGCGCTCGATGAAGTCGAGAGGCTCGAGGCGCATTTGAGCCTCTATCGGCCGGCGAGCGAGATCAGCCGCATCAACACTCTCGCGTTCCGTGAACCCGTGCGTGTCGAGCCGAGCCTCTTTCGGTTGCTCCAGCGCGCTCAACGGCTCCATGGCGAGACCGGCGGAACGTTCGACATCACCATTGCCCCGCTCGTGCGCTGCTGGGGATTTATGGGCGGCACCGGGAAGATGCCGGATGCGGAACAGGTTGCCGCAGCTCGCGCGCGCGTCGGGATGGAGTGGGTCGAATTGCGCGTGGAAGGTTTCACCGTCCGGTTTCTCAAAGAAGGGATGATGATCGACTTGGGCGCAATTGGGAAAGGATATGCTGTCGAGCAGGCTGCTGAAATCCTAAGAGAGGCTGGCGTCGCGAGCGCATTGATCCACGGAGGCACCAGCACCGTTCACGCGATCGGCGCACCCCCCGACGCGCAAGTCTGGAAAGTTGCCGTGCAATCGCCGGACGCGGTTTCTATGTCCTTGCAGTCCCCATCGGCGTCCGACACGTTAGCGCGAAGCCAGGAACTCGGCCCGCAGCGCGAGTCACAGTCCGTTCCCCCTCACCCCGGCCCTCTCTCTCAGGGAGAGGGAGTCTCGTCCTGCGCCGTTCGAAGAACCGAACTGGTCGGGATGGTTGATGTGCGGGCCGCGTTACCCACTCTCCCAGCGGGAGAGGGCCGGGGTGAGGGAGAACAGCCTCTTGAGCCTCCGAGCGGCAAAGGACTTCCCAGTCACCGGCCACCCAGCGGTTCGATCCTCGCGGTGGTGGACCTGAAGGACGAGGCGATGTCGGTGTCGGCGTTGCATGGACGATCGTTCTCGGCAGGAGGCAAGACGTACGGCCACGTCATCGATCCAAAGAGCGGCTACCCCGTGCAGCATGCTCAGTTGGCCGCCGTCGTCCTGCCGTCGGCCACCGAAACGGATGCTCTCTCAACGGCTTTATTGACCGTCGGCCCGGTCGGGCACAAACAAATCCTCAATCTGCGACCGAGGATGCGGACGCTCTTGGCCTGCCGAGTCGAGGCCACAGACGAGCTGAGCATCGAAGTGAACGGCATAAGCCCGAGGTCACAATTCTCGCCCTGAAGCGGTCGATCGGAGCGCGGGCGGCTCGCCCGTGAGATTCGCAGTCCTTTCAGCGGGTTGCGGGCGAGCCGCGTGCGCTCCGGGCGTTCGCAGGTTGACGATTTCGATCCTCCCTGCACGTCTAAGAGCGGCGGAGGGTTGCCGCAGTCCACGACGCCGGTGTGCGGAAGCTTGTTTGCTTCGGTTTTCAAGGATTCGTGGTTTCCATACTGGATCGATCCGGCTATGCTCCGAGGAAGTGCGCCGATGAATTCATTTCGTTATTCCAGTTTGGGCTCCGTCCTACTGCTCGGATGGCTCGGAATCATGACTGGACTCGCTCGGCAGGGGAGCGAGCAAAAGACCGAACAGCCTCCGTACGAGCATCGAAAGGAGCACGATCCAAACGGCATCGGAAAGTTCTACCTGGGCCGTGAGATTGCTCAGGTCATGGGCCATCAAGGCGCGGACTGGCTGGAGCGGCCGGAAAGGGAGGAAGAAGAGCAGCCGGGGATGCTCATGGGCGCGCTGAAAGTGAAGGCAGGCGCGACGGTCGCCGATGTCGGCGCCGGCACGGGCTATTTCAGTTGGCGCTTGGCCGAGGCCGTGGGGGCGACTGGCCTCGTGTATGCCGTGGATATTCAGCAACAGATGCTGGACTTGCTCTCGAAGAAAATGGAGGACCGCCGGATCCGCACGGTCAAACCCATCCTCGGCTCGCTCACGGACACTCGCCTTCCGACCAACGCCGTCGATCTCGTCCTGATGGTTGATGTGTATCACGAGTTTTCGCATCCGTACGAGATGATGCAATCGATCTGCCGCGCCCTAAAGCCAGGCGGACGTGTGGTCTTCGTGGAGTACCGGCTTGAGGATCCGGCGGTTCCGATCAAGCGCCTGCATCGCATGTCCGAGGCGCAAGTGCGCCAGGAGGCTGAGCAGCATCCGTTGGAATGGATCGAAACCATCAAAGTGCTGCCAAGGCAGCACGTCGTGGTCTTTCGAAAGAAGACTTAAACAACCACGACTCGATGAGCCGAGCCGAACGACTTCTGATCCCTTAGGCTGGATTTGGACGTCCGTGCGATTGAACTGGCCCGTTCCCCTCACCCCGGCCCTCTCCCGCAGGGAGAGGGAGGCGCGTCGCCCTGGTTCGGAAAGGTTGTCACTTCCAGGTTTCGTGTTAATTTGAGCACACGCGGGGCAGAACGACCCGCGCGTGGTTTATGGCGGTTCAATTCAAAGATTACTACGAAATCTTGGGCGTGCCGCGCACGGCAAGCGCCGAGGAGATTCGAAAAGCATTCCGCAAGCTCGCCCGTCGGTACCATCCGGATGTGGCCAGAAACAAAGCGGCCGCCGAGGAGAAATTCAAAGAGATCAATGAAGCCTACGAAGTTCTGGGAGACCCCAAGAAACGGGAACAGTACGACGAACTCGGGGCAAACTGGAACCGGATGGGAAGCTTCACTCCGCCACCGAGGTGGAAAGCCGCGGGTCGATCCCGGCGAGGGAATGGCGCCGACTCGTTTGAATTTCATTTCGGTGGGACAGGGTTCAGCGATTTCTTCGAACAATTCTTCGGCGGACGCGCCGGAGGATTCGGACCGTTCCCATCCTCCAGGCAAGAAGCCGGCGGCGACTGGCTATTCGGCGAGCCGGAAACGGATTCTCAGCGCGGCAACGATGTCGAAGGCGGCTTCTTGGTCACGCTGCACGAAGCCTTGCACGGTTCCGTGCGCTCTGTTTCCCTCCAACGCGAGAATCCGCGAACGGGCCGGACCGAGACTCATACCTTCCGCGTAAAAATCCCACCAGGGGTGCGCGAAGGACAGCTCGTCCGTGTCGCCGGAAAGGGCCAGGCAAGTGACGGCGTCGGCCTCAGCGGCGACCTTTACCTCCGGGTGAAGTACGCCCAACACCCTGATTTTCGTGTGCGCGAACCGGATCTCTACTGCGACCTTGAACTCGCTCCGTGGGAAGCTGTCCTTGGAACCACGGCCACCGTGCCGACACTCGACGGGGCCGTATCGTTGAGAGTGCCCGCCGGCATTTCCAGCGGCCGACAGCTTCGCATTCGCGGTCAGGGTCTGCTCGAGGAACACGGCGTCCGCGGCGACCTTTATGCGGTCATTTCGATCCAAGCTCCTTCGCGTCTCACGCCTGAGGAAAAGGCCTTGTGGGAGAAACTGGCCGGGGAATCGACGTTCAATCCGAGAGCGCCGTGAGAGGAAACGGCGTGGCGCCGTGCGTCCCGCCGCAGTCCAAAACGGTTGCTTGCAGGTCCGACGCGCTGCGCTGTTGCATCTTTTCACCAATGCGAATTCACCGATCCCGACGATTGGCGCAAGCGGTGCGGTGGCGGCGGTGATGGGCGCCTACTTCCTGCTTTATCCGCACGCCAACGTCGTCATGGTGATGCCGCCGTTTTTTCTGGGCCCGTTATTTGTCGTGCCTGCGGTGCTCTTTCTCGGCTGGTGGTTCATTCTTCAATTCTTCAGCGGGACTTTGAGCTTGATGGGGGATCCTTCCCGCGCGGGCGGCATCGCTTGGTGGGCCCACATCGGCGGTTTTGTTTTCGGCGCGTTTCTCTGCAGCGTTGTGAAAGTGAAACGATTTTACCGGCGGAAGGATTGGGAGGAGACCGATCCGTGGTGAGAGTCAGTTCCGTTGAGGATCCACAGTGACGATCACACGCTGGTATCGCGATAAGGAAGGGACGCCGTTGTCCGTCACGCGCAACAAGACGTGCACGGTCTCGGGAGAAGAGACTCCGGGAGCCACGAAGCTCGCGCGATTCGTGTCGGGATTCCAGAGAATTACGGTTCCCCGGTAACTTCCCGCTTCACGATAAACGAACCATTCGTACGCAAGAAGGTGTCCATCCGGGTCGCGCGAACCTCTGGCGCTGAGTGGCACCTCGCTTCCCGGGGACACAACGCGTTGACGTGGTCCTTCGACTTTAGCTTCCGGCGGGTGATTCGCTTCGGCAAAAGGCTTCACGCACCAGTCCAGGCGCGCTCGGAAATCGTTTTGTAGATCGGCCGCCCAACGCCGAAGAGTGTTGTCCCGATTCGTCGTGCCACCCCACGCGTCGGCTTGATTGGCCCAACAATAGGACCGCCCTGCAAATCCATCCATCGGCCCATATCGGCCCGCCCAACTCCCCCAGGTTGGTTGCTCGGGATCATTCATGCCGGTGGGGACCAAGTAGAGGAACGTCATCGAATCACCTTCTTTTTGCCAATGAGTCGTGTTGGTTGGATAGAGGGCGCCGAGCGGGCCGTGGCCAGTCAGCACATCGCGCTTCAAATCAAAACCGCCGGCCATCGCGGTCAGCGCGGAGAACCGGTGATACCAGCGCTTGCCCTCCAGCGGGGGCCGGAAGGTGTCCACCCACAATTTGAAAGGCGGCGAAAGGGTTGTGGTGTGTTCGCCGAAGGCATCTGCTGAGCTCAGCCGCAAGCGGCTCTTGAACTTCTCGTAGCCCGTCGGCCCGCGTTCGCGCCAGACACGGTCGAGCGCGCGCCTGAGATTGTTCGTCGCGGCGCCGTGGTCTGTGCCCCAATCGGAATACCACACCGGGCGTGGATCCGGCTTGTCCACGGCGGCAAGGATCAGGTTGACCCCGGCATCTGCGTCGTTGTCGCCCGGCACGGTGATCGACCAAAGCGCGTCGGGTTTGGGAAAACGCGCGTCATGCGTGGCGAGGTTGGGGTAGCACTCCCGGTAGGCTTTCAGCAGCCGCCGCACAATGCCGAATCCAGTTCGCTCCGGATTCAAGTTCTCCCGGTCTCTCGCCCGAGGCCGATTCGCGATGATGCCTTCGACGTCCCATTCGTTACCGTAGAGAAGAAACCGGACGAGCGATTGCTCGTCATCGGGATCGCCGCCCGCGTCGGTCTCGACGATCAGGCGCAAGCGGTCCGAGCCAAACGCTGACTGATTCGGAAGTTGGGACCCACCCAGAAGGATCAATCCCACGATTAGAAACCGGTGGCAGTTTCGCCCGACTGCTCCGATATCGGAGAGGAAGTCGATGAATGCCATCACGAGACCGGCTGCGAATTTGCGGTGGCGGAACTCCTGCCGGACTTGGTCAAATAGCTCGTCCTCGTTCACCGAGCCCAGTTAACCTCACGCGCGCAACGCCTTCAATCCCGCAAAGGATTTAGAAGCCATGCCCAAATACTCGGCGTCACGCTCAAATCCGATGGAGGCGTAACCTACGGCACTCGCAGCAGCGAGAGTCGCACCGCTCCCCGCGAACGGATCCAGGACAATGCCTCGCCCCAACGGCAAACTGGCTCTGACCAGGTAACGCATGAGCCGCTGGGGTTTGAGCGACGGGTGTGGCGCAAGTTCGAGTTCAACACCGCGAGCGGGTGGGCACTCGACAAAATCCTTAAACGGCTCTTCGGAGGAGATGCGGCGGAGGCCGCCTGCGGACCACACTCGCAAGTTTTCGGCCACCGTCTTTTGAGAGAGAGCTTTTCGGAACAAGCCCCAAGGTTCCCAACATGATCGTGGCAGGACCGAGATCTGAGGAAACTCTTGTTCTGCGCCTTTTGGGCGGTCCCCTCCCCGCAGGGTCGTCACCAGCCGTATGACTTCTCCTCGTTTTTCGAAGCCGGCTTCCATCAACGCGCGGAAAGTCATGGTTGAGAGCAGCGGGTTTGAGGCTATGATCAGGTGTCCACCTGGCACGAGAAGCTCAATCGCTCGCTTGCCAAAAAGCCGAAAGAACTCGTAGAGCCGATCCCGGTCCTTTTCCGTCAATACCGTGAATCTTGGCAGGGGCGATCTTTGGGCGCCGTCAAATTTGGGAGGAATCCGCCACACTCCGCCGCGTCCTTCTCGCATCTTGCCGTGATTGGTGTCGTCGTATTCGATCAAGCCGTAAGGGGGATCCGTCACGATGGCGGTGATGCTGTTCGCTGGCATCCGCGCCAAAAGATCCAGAGCGTCGCCGCGGACCAGCCTGGTCCTCGCGTCCAACTGGATCGACGTGAGATTAGCGGTTGCTCGATCCAGTTCGGCCTCTGTCGCACTCTGGACGGTCGATTCTGATCGCTTGTCGTCACCTGACTGCTCCATCGCGACGAGAGTCCCCAGATCGAGCTGGGTGGGGTCTTCCTTCCAAGCAAGCACCTCTCCGCCGTGGTCAGCGTCAATTGCAGCGTCGGACGAGCGGACTGAAAAAGTGAGTGAGCGCGCCTTTCCTTTGCTTCGAGCTAGGTAACCTTTGTGTTCCAACGCGCGCAAATGGCCGGCCACTGCATTCGAGCTGGAGAAGTTGAAGTGTTTCTGGATCTCGCGGACGGACGCGATCAACCCCGTCTGCCGATGGTGGTGGACCAAGAATCTGAGGATGTCATCTTGGCGCGGAGTCAACGTGTACCTGAACATGTGTTCAGTATTGTGGTTCGAGCCGTCATTTCAAGCAGACTTTCGGAATTTGAAAGAGTTCGGTTCTTGAGATTCGACGCGCGGCTCCGCAGGGCGGGTCTTGTTATGAAGGCAGATGAGGACCCTGCTCGCGCTCCCTGCGCCCCATCGGGTGGCTTTCCCTTGGCCTTCTACTTCCATTCATGCTTCCAGGCACGTGGGCTGAGGTCGATAGGCTGGCCGTTCAGTTCAGCGCTAACCGGCACATCACTAAAATTTTCCACCACCCAACTGCCGTCTTGGAAGAGATAAAGAGCTACTTGATTTGGAGCTTGGAATGAGCCTTGAAACGGCCGCAACAGCGGCCTGCGGAGATCATCCAACTCCTTTTGTGAAAGCTGCAGCAGGGATTTGGGATCCCCCTTCACCGCCAGAATCCGCACGCTCGATTTGTTCAGATCCACAGCATCGCCCAGCTTCTTCACTAAGCCGTCCGTGAGCAACACCGGTTTTCCGGCGGCGATGAATTTCGCGAGTTTCGCGATCAAGCCGCTGTCCTTCAGCGCGTGCGTCGAGAAAAACGCCGCCGGCGCGTTCGTTGGGAATTCGTGGCACGGCGCCAACGGCAGTCCCAGCATGCCGACAAAATCGAACACTCGCGCCTCGTTTTCCGGATGGCTGTTCGGCGGCTTGTATGCCGCAAGGCCGACGGCGTCGCGGCGCCGGACCTCTTTCGCGACTGCCAGCAATTCCGGAATGTTCGCGCGCAGCGCTTCAACATTCTTCGGCCCGGTGTCCCTTTGAAGTCCGCCATAACAGAACAGCATCGACTCGCGGGCTCCGGCCAGCACGGTTTGGCGGGCTTGCTCGACGTAGGTTCGCTCCGTGGTCCCGAGCCAATCATACCAGCCACCGCCGCATTTCTCTCCGCCGATGCCTCCGAGCCAGCGCATGATGAAATAAGCTTCATACTGCACGGTCCCACCCCAGCGTTTATCCTTGTAATCGCGGGTTTCCGTGCCGACCCAAGTCACATCGAAGTCCGCGGTTTCGCGGACAACTTCGTACCCGCGCTCATGGAAGCGGTCGTACCATTGGGGATACTTGATGATGAGCCGGGCCTTGGGGTTGATTCTCTTGGCGGCGCCCTGCACGCGGTCCTGTGAGATGCGCACCATCAATTCGCAGCGATAATCTTCCCATGTGTCGCCGCTTACCGGGTAAGTCTTGTCTCCAATCGTCACGGACTTGGCTCGGCGCGCGCCGTCGCAGTCCGGGCATGCGCAGTCGGTAAACCAGAAGTCGTCGATCATGATTTCGTCGAACAGCTCCGCGGTGAATTCAAAGATCAACTGCAGCTTCTCTTGCGTGGCTTGGTCCGTGTAACAGGCGATGGTCTTCCAATTCGTCGAAGGCTTGCCGACTTGCGTCGTGGTCACGCAGCCTGAGACGGCAAATCCCGCCGATTGGAAACGCTCCTTGGCCTTTTGCAGCGCCGTCCGTTCCGCGCGATAGCCGTCGCGAAACGATTCGAGATAAACTTTCGAGATCGCCGTTTTCTTGCACCAGTCGATGGCGGACTTGAGGCCGTCGTCGCTGGACAGATGGTTCCGCGCGTCCTGGGCCGTGAACAGGGTGGAGAAGCGGTGGACCTTGGCGTTTGCCTGGCCAAGTTGCCAAAGAAGGGATTCGGCCTGAGTGTCGGCTTTGACCTGAGCCAGCACCTGTGTTGACGAAGCAATCAACGCGGCGATCCATGCCAGACGAGGAAGAGCTTTCATACGGGATTTGTTGAGCGATTCATCACTCGTTCGCGATGGTTCGCCCCTCTCCCTGCCCTCTCCCCTCATCGGATGAGGGGAGAGGGATCAAGGGTGAGGGGCGACCGTTTCGGGCAAGCAATAGACAAATGAATCAAGGTTTCGCACTGTAGCGTTCTGCTGACCTTGAGTCCATTGACCTGCATCAAAGCGGCGGGTGCTCCGCTCCGGCTATCTGTCAAGAAGTGCATGGGAAGTTTCTACGCCAAATCTCGGCCTGTAGTGGGGCCGCAAAGCAAACTGCTCAATCGGAGCGCAGATTTTCAATCGAACAGTATCTGCCGAAATCGTCGCAAGCCCTGAGGATTCGTCCGGCGTGCGGCCTTCCAGGCCGCAGCGGCCGCACACGGAAGGCGAGGCTCGGAGATTTTCGGGGCGCCTCGGTCTTTTGGAGCTGCTGCGGCCTGGAAGGCCGCGCGCCGTTTTGGTGGCGGCATTGCCGCGCTGCGCTGCATCGCAGAATTGCATTCTGCGGACCGGCGAGCGGTTCGAACGTTTTGGGATTTGCCTGCGCGCTGCCGATTACAAATCGGCGATACAGCAGACTGCAAGTCTGCGCTACGCCCGCGGTTCACGGAATTGAAATATGAAATTCAAGACAATCACGCCGGTCTTAACCCTCTCGTATTCTTGTTTCGCGTCGGACTTGCCGCCACTTGTTCTGCCCCAGGGCGTCGGCGTGAACATCCACTTCACTCGCGGACACGAGCAGGATCTCGACCTGATTGCCGCCGCCGGATTCAAGTTCATCCGGATGGATTTCGGCTGGGCCGGAATCGAGCGAACGAGCGGAGTGTACGACTGGTCCGCGTACGACGAACTGACCGCGAACCTGGAGAAGCGCGGCCTTCGCGCGCTTTACATCCTCGATTACTCGAACCCGCGCTATGAGGAAACCGTGGTCAGCAAAAACCCTGTCACGGGCCGCGAGCAGAAGGACACAGCCTCCCCGCAACATCCTGAAAGTGTCGCCGCTTTCGCGCGTTGGGCCGCCACCGCCGCGAAACGCTATCAAGGCCGCCGCATCGTCTGGGAAATCTGGAACGAGCCGAACATCAGTTTCTGGAAACCCAAGCCGAACGTGGAGCAATACAACGCACTCGCCTTGGCGACCTGCAAAGCCATTCGCGAAGCCGATCCGAACGCCACCATTGTGGCCCCCGCCACCTCTGGATTTCCGTGGGAGTTTCTCGAAGGCTTTTTCAAGTGCGGAGTCTTGGAGTATCTCGATGCCGTCAGCGTCCATCCGTACCGGAACTACAGCAAAGCGCCGGAAAGCGCGGCCGAAGATTACCAACGGCTTCGCGGACTGATCGCGCATCATGCGCCGTCATCGGCAAAAAGGAATATGCCGATCTTGAGCGGCGAGTGGGGGTACGCGTCGCACGCGAAGGGCGTGCCGCTGGAAACGCAGGCCGCCTTCATCGCGCGCCAGCAATTGGCCAACTTGCTAAGCGGCGTGCCCCTTTCCATCTGGTACGACTGGAAGAATGACGGCGCGGACCCGAACGAGCGCGAACACAACTTCGGCACGATGACGCACGACTTGAAGCCAAAGCCTGCCTATCTGGTGTTGCAGACTCTGACGAGAGAATTGTCGGGCTGCCGGATCGTTCGACGGCTTAAGGTGGGGAGCGAGCACGACTTTGTGCTGCTTCTGACCAACTCCGCTGGCGCCCAGAAACTCGCGGCGTGGACGACAGGTGAGTCGCACGTGGTGGCGGTTGACGCCGGAGTGAGCGCGAGCAACCAAGTCACGGCGGTGCGTGGCAGCGGAGAAAAGTTCGAACCTAAAATCGAACAATCGCGGCTTCAGATCGAACTGACTCCACTGCCGGCTTACTTCACGATAAAGGGCAGTAATGCGGTGAAGTGAGCGACGCGACGCGACCAATCGCCAGCGCGACTAACCCACCACCGAACCCTCCGAAGAGGTGAGCTACGCTTTCTTTCATGCTCACGACTCCTGAACCCACCGGCAAGATTTCGAGGCCCATGGAATCTGACTGGCCTCCGTTCCCCTCACCCCGGCCCTCTCCCCAGGGAGAGGGAAGCACTGCCACCGCCTTGGGCTAATCCCGACGGAACGGCTGAATATTTCCGCGCATGGCGAACGATTCTCCCTCTCCCAGCGGGAGAGGGCCGGGGTGAGGGAGAATCGCCGGCAAGTCCCAGCGCAACGGACTATCGAACGATTCCCACACGGACCGTTGGACGCCCGTGCTGGATGGTCAAATAAACTCGCCGCCGGCTTTCGTCCCACCACCAGCCGGTATCACGACGAACCGGGCTGCTCGATTCGCGCAACCGATTTCCATCGACCAGCACTTCACGCGGCTTCACCCCGGCCACGAGGGTGTGGCTCGGCTCGCCGGTGAAATACTCTAAACTGAATTCGACTCCTCCGTTCCTCGATTTCAAATCTTCAATTCGTGCTGCGGAGCTGACCACGATGCTCCCATCGGAGCGCATGATACGCTCCGTCTGAATGTCCGGGTCATGTCCGTGCAGGGCGAGCACGTTCACCAGAATGTCCTCCGGATTGATGAACGCCGGATTGCGCCGCTCGAAATTCGTAATGCTGTCCGGGTAGGCGCCGATCCGTTCGCCTTCCCCGAATTGCTGGTGGGCGCCGCTGACGGTGATCAGTTCGACGATTCGCCTCCAGTCCGAGGGAGAAAAGTTCAGGCCCAGCGGCAATGGAGATTCCGGCTTCGGCAGTTTGGTGCGTTCGAGCTCTTGCGCGAGATGAAACAGATGATACGCATAGACCAGGCCGCACCATTGCACCGGCACGCCCAGCCAGGTGTGAGTGTAAAATGTGCTGCCGAACACGGGGATGGCCGCTCCGAGCATCATCGGCCGTTCCGGCCGCGACCATAGATAAACGAACGGCACGCCCGTCTCGGCCCAATAGACCGCGTCGTGCAGCCAGCGCAGATTGCCGGTCGCGCGAAAGGCGTCGTGATAGGCCCGGATCGCGTAGGCTGCAGCCAGAATGTCGGGCTCGTACATGGGACATTCCCAAGTCTGTCCACCGCGCGGAACTCGGAACTTTTCCATGAAGCGAAGCGCCTTTTCGCCGGCAGCAAGCGCTTGGAGGTCGCCCGTGATCCGCGCGTACCGGAGCAAGGTGGCGGCGCGGTTCGCGCACGTGCCCAGCACGGAGTCGCCCGCCCGGCCTAAACCGGCCTGTTGTTCATTTGCCGGCTGATAAACCCAGCCGCCCTCGGGCCGTTGCGACTGAACTAGGTGTGGAATTTGGTTTTCGAGTCCCGCGAGCGCTTCGGGGAGGCAGCCATAATAAAATGAGAACTCCCACTGCATGATGTGGCAGTTCGCTTGGGAAGTGAAGAGCCCGGGCCCACCGTCGCGGATCATGTTTTTCGCGGCAAGATCGACTCGGTCGCGCGATTGCCGGCGCGCCTCGGGCTGTTCCGCTAATTGCGAATCCAGCCAAAGCAACGCCGCGAAACCGGGCGCGTGGCTCGGCGCCCAGCCGATGCAATGCCGCCACATCTCGGTCTTTTCCTCCCAAACCGTTTTCAGAAAACCTGCCCGGCAGACTTCGAGTTCTTCTTGGAACGAACGCGGCCAGGCGTTCGGCTTTGGCAAGCCTCCCGCGAGACGCAGCCATTCCCGGAGCGCCACGGTCGCCGGTCCGGGAGCGACCACAAGTGTCGCCTCGAGCTTCAGAGTCTTGCCGGAGGCCAGAGTGAAAGGATTATCCGCGCGATCCGCGTTCTCCGGCACGAAGTCGGGCGATGATGGCAGGAAAAGCCCCAAGCGGTGATTTCGCATGCCTTCGTCAAGATTTGGCGAAGCAAAGCGCGCCGAAGGGAAAGCGTGCTCTCCGTTCCAACGCTGGGAAGGATCCCAAAGGAGCGCGACGGTGATGTCGGATTTCAAATTTGAGACTTGAGATTTGAGATTTGCGGCGGGCAGGAACGGCTCGTCGGTGAGCGAATCTGGCGTGAAGAATCGGTCTGGCTTCGCGGGCGGCGACTGGCTTTGCGGGCCAACCGTCACGGCCATCAACGGCACGGTAATTTTGTTTGGGTGCGGCGTGCGGCGGTCGTCCAACGGCGGCGCAAAGTCGCGCGGGTTCGAAGAACGTTCGGCGCCGAAAAGGTATTCAAGCCCGGGGAAGAGGCCCCAGGATTTTGCTTCGCCGGTTGTTCCGTCGCCCACGTACAAATTCGGTCCCCACACTGCATGAATCTGTCGGGAAGTGTTGGCGGTCCATTCGTAGCTCACGTGAGCCATCGGTTGATCTGTATCGAGCGACACTCGGAGCATGGTTTTCCAATCAACCTTCCCGGCGTCGCTGGCTGTGCCGATCAATACAATGCTTTCGACGCCTGCTTCATTCGCACGTCTTACTTCGGCAGGGCGAATTTCCCACGTTTGTTCAATTGGTCGCGCGGGGTCCTGCGGAGAAGCGCTTGGTTCGGCTGGTCCGCCGGCGCCTTTCCCCTCACCCCGGCTCTCTCCCACGGGGAGAGGGAGAGCGGCATTCCGTGCTGGGACTTGTCGAGGGCTTTTGGGGACATCGGCGGGCGCGTCTTGTTTCTCCCTCTCCTTGGGGGGAGGGGAACCGAGGCTTTCGTTCATCCCAGGCGCAAGACCTCCGACCGCAGCGGACACATCCGACACGATTGGGAAAAGCGGGCGCCAGACGGCGACTTGCGCCCAACCGCCTGGCTGTCGAGCCGACACGATGGCATAGGCGAAGCCGTCTCCTCTGCGCACAAACTCCAGCTTCATATGCCGGTTTTCGATGCTCTCGATCCCGTCCGGCTGGCCAAAAACCTCCAACTGCTTGGCGATTTGCTCCGATGTGCCTGGCCCGCGCAACTCGGCCCGCAGCGCCAGCACGCCTTCCTGCATCGGCGCGTTCCACGTCGATTCCGTTTGCCAGACTTCGTTTGGAGCGAGGGCGGGCAGTTGCTTTTCCGGCAGGTTCTCGGCGCCAACTCCCAGATGGATGGACGCCTCACCTTCGAGAAGTCTGCCGCGGCCTTCATTCTTCACGGTGACCCGCAATGGGACAGAATCGCCGGCGCGGATGAGCGCGCGCGTCGGCCCAGCCTGATACAGCCGGAGTTGCGCTGGGTACGCTGCCAGCCAAATTTCCGGCGGCGTTTCCTTGGGCTCCCATCCGATTTCGATTCCAGTAACGTTTGGAAAGCTGAAATCTTTGACGATCCAAGCGCGCTGGTCCGTGGGCGAGCCAGCGACAGTCATGGCGAGTTCAGCGGGGCTCTTGGCGCCAACCGGCCTGAGCCACACCTTCGAACCGAGAGCGCTCCGGATGGCCACCGCGCCTTCGGTGACGGGGAAAAGCGCGCCGCGGCGAGAGTCCGCGTCTGGAATCGTCACTCTGGCTTTCCGAAAGCGAACGATTCGAGGGCTTCCCCAGGTGGCCCAGTCGTAGGTGGTGTTGCGCAGGGCGTCCACCAGCAACGCCAGTTGAATCTTCCGGCCGGCGAAGTTCGCCAGATCGAGCGCGCATGATTCCCACCGGCACTCGCGCCACTCCTTCGAGAAAATCTGCTGGCCGTCGATCTCGACACCGAAGCGGACTCCGTCCTCGCCTCTGCCAAACTGAATCCCGTCGGCCAGCGCGATGTCGAACACGAGAAGCAAGAGGTCGCCGGCACCCGCGGCCGGCAAGTGAATTTCGTAATCGACCCGCGCCGGACGCCCGCCTGGATTTGGGTGTTCGAAGAGGCCGTTCTGCTTGACCTTTCCAGCCGAGGCCGGACGGCGGATGGCGCAATCGGAGGCGTCGGTGACGAAAGCCGGATTGAAAGTCTGCAACAAATCGCCTACGACCTCGGCCGTCCCAGTGCTGGCAGCCCGAGCTGGGTAACCGGCGGCCATGAGGATGCCGCAGAGCAGAGCGATCGTGGGACGAATCATACTGAAGAATCCTGACCCTGCCGATTTCTTGACGCGCATAGCACCCTTGAACCGGAGCGCCGGTCTCCGATCCGGCGCGATTCCCTGCTGAATCTCGGTTCGCGCCGGGTCGGAGACCGGCGCTCCGTAATCACCAAAGCCGTATTCGCGCATAGCTGATCGTGTTCGCCGCGCCCGCGCGTTGGCCAAGCAGTTCGATTACGCTCGACGGCGGCGAACCTCCGCGCGCCGTTGCCGTGAAGTAATTGGTGAATGGAGTCCGGAGCGGCACCCGCACGGCCTTGCCTGCGGCGCCGTCACGACCAATTTCCAGGACTCTATTCTCCGAGACCACTTTGCCCGACGCGTCGGTTCCCTGCACGTAATAGAGAACGAACAACCGGTTGTCCGGCGTCACTTGGAAGCGGCCAGCGGACGGGAGTTCCTTGGACAATCCTTCGCCTCCGATCGCCAGCGTGCGGCGCAGGACGATTTTGCCCTCGCGCACGACGGCGTAATTGAGAGCGTGGGACTGCTTCGCCTCCGGAAAGAATTTCTCGCGCAGGCGTTCGTCAAGCGCTCTTTCGCTCCACAGAATGTGGGCCGCGCCGTCGGGGGCGATCCAGAGGTCGCCCGGTGAAATCCAGCCGCACGTTTTGTCGCGGCTGGCGATCTCGATCCATTCGCGGAACTGGCCGGTTGTGACGTCGGGAGTCCACGTGTAAAACAACCGCCGGAAGTCGTAATCCCAGTCGCGCCCGGTGATCTGTTTCTTGTATTCGCGGAACTTCGCGTAGGGCTCGACAATGTCGCTCACGCCGCAGAAATGCAGGGCGCGGTTTTTCAGCGCCACGTTGGGATAACAAACTCGGATGGGCTGCGGCTTGTCGTATTCGGCGCCCCAGGGCCAGACCAGTTTGCCGTTTGCGGACCATTGGCTGTTGCGATCCCGGAACGCCCATTCGGCATGCGCGTATCCGATATTCTGAAACAGAACCAATTCCCGATTCACGGCGTCGGCCGCAAAACTCCGGTAGGAATGTTCGCTGAACTTGGGCGCGCCTTGCCAAACTGGAAAGGTTCGTTCGAAAGGCGCTTTGGGGCTTGCGGCGGAGAATTGGAGAATTTCCGGCCGCGCCGGACCGCCGTGCGGTTCGGGAACTCTCGCAACGGTTGGATTCGCCGAAAGAAACAACCGTCCGTCCGGGAAGCCAACGATGGGGCTAGGCTCGCGGGTACGGTTTTCCTGGTCGGCGAGTTGAAGCTCCCAGCCGTTGGACCCGCGTTTGAAGAGGAGCCAGCGGCAATTGTTGAGCGGCTGAGCGTCTTTGAGTGTCTCGAGGCCGGCGGCGAATACGTTGTCGCCGATCCGCACCAAGCAGGTGGAGCCGCTGCACCAGAGCGGGCCCGCGCCGTTATTCGCCGGCTCGTAGGTGTAAACGGCTTCTTCGATCTCCACGGCCGGTTGCAGGGCATGTTTTGCGGATAGTTCTTTGCCTGCACTGCCCACCGGCGGTTCAGTTTGGGAAGCCGATCCGCGCGATCTTACCAGACCGGCCGCGGGCCAGGCGAGGAGCATGGCGAAAGCCGTCCATTTCAAAAGGCGCGTGGAAGCATTCAGTCTTGGGGAACACACGCGCCTTCGCGGGTTGTGGCCGGCGCCCTCGCCGACCACATCGACGCGTCCTAACGCGTCACTGTTCTGTCGCTGGCTTACACCAGCAATCCGGCCGGCGGGGTATCTGTTTGGCGTGGCGCAGATTTTCAATCTGCCGTATCGCAGGATTGCATCCTGCTGGGCGTCGAAACGTTTGGACGCGTTGGCATGGTCCAGCGCCCTGCCGATTGCAAATCGGCGATACAGCGCAGTGCGGCGAAGCCGCAACCAAAACGGCGCGCGGCCTTCCAGGCTGCAGCGGCCGCACACGGAAGGCGAGGCTCGGAGATTTTGGGACGCCTCGGTCGTTTGGAGCCGCTGCGGCCTGGAAGGCCGCGCGCCGGAAAAATCGTCGCGGCTTGCGACGATTCCGGGCGATACTGATAGACTGGAAGTCTGCGCTACGACCGCGCGCCGTTTTCGTGGCCGTTCTCCGTACGCGCAGCCCGTGGAGTATCCATTGACCGTCTTGCCAGGAACCAACTAAAAAACATCATGAAAGAACCTCATAATCCTCCGGCTCTTGTCACCTCGACATCTTGGCGAACGCTGGTGTCATCGGTCTTGCTGCTGGCGCTGGCCGTCTTAACCTCCTCCCTGAATGCCGCCGAACCGGAACCCGGTGCTTGGCTGAAAAAGTGGCAACAACAAAATCCGATCTGGCGTGGAATCCAACTGAGCGTGGCCAATGATTCCACGGCTGAAGCCCTGATCGCGGAACTTCCCAAACTCGCCGCCCTCGGCATCAATGCGCTCGTCGCCGAGGTGGATTACGGCTTTGCATTTGATTCGCATCCGGACCTGCGGCTGAGCCGGGTCCTCACCAAACCCATGGCCGCCAGGTTGGGACAGGCTTGCCGGGAGAATGGCATTCGGCCAATTCCGCTTTTCAATTGCCTCGGCCATCAATCGTGGTCGAAGAATACTTTTCCGCTTCTGGTCAAACATCCCGAATTCGACGAAACGCCCGGACAATTTCCGAGTAACACAAACATCTATTGCCGCAGTTGGTGTCCGCAGCATCCCGAAGTGAACCGCATCGTCTTCGCCCTGATCGACGAAATCATCGATGGCTTCAGCGCGGACGCCTTGCACGTCGGGATGGATGAGGTCTTTTTGCTTGCGTCGGAGCATTGCGCGCGCTGCAAGGGCGGCGATTCCGCAAAACTATTTGCCAAGGCTGTCAGCGACCTTCACGGACACATCGTCGGCAGGCGAACGATCGAAATGCTCATGTGGGGGGACCGCTTTCTGGACGGCAAAGCGACGGGCTATGGAAAATGGGAAGCCGCCGAAAATGGTACACACCCGGCCATCGACCTCGTGCCGCGGGACGTAATCCTCTGCGATTGGCATTACGGGAAACGAGCGGAATATCCGTCCATCCCGATCTTTCTCGAGAAAGGATTCCGCGTCTGGCCGTCCGGCTGGAACAAAGTGGAGGCGACCGAAGCGCTGATCGAAGCCGAGCAAAAGCATCGGAACGAGCGCATGCTAGGCCACCTGTGCACGACATGGGGCGCGGTCAAAGTGCCCCAAATGGCGGAATGGCCGCCCATAGTTGCCGCCATGAAAAGGTGGGCGAAGCGGAGCGACTGAGGGGTCCTGCTGCTTTGGCTGGGTTTCGATTTCCTTGGAGCTCAGGGGCCCTGTCCCCCCGGGCTCTCTCGCTAGCCTGAATATTTCGCACCTTCGTTTGCTGGATGCGTTTTTGAAGGTAGGGACGGCGCGCCTGCGCCGTCCCCGCCGCGTGCAGCGGCGGAACCGCCTGTGGTTGGCGTGCAAACGCCGTCACAACCCTTCAAAAGAGTTCCGCGCCTGCACGGCGCGGGGACGCCTCGGCGAGGCGTCCCTACCTCCCATCGCGTGTGAAATAGGCTACGGGAGAGCGAATCGCTGTCTCGAGTGGGGCTATCCTGGGGCCACCTTTACCGCGCCGTGTGGACGTTTCACCCTCTCCGTTGGGGTGAGGGCTGGGGTGAGGGGAAAGGTGCTATTGGAC
>JACQWK010000639.1 GCA_016209525.1 Verrucomicrobiota bacterium | reverse complement strand
TCCTAGGACCCGCTGCGGACTCATCCCAGAGCTTCATGAGCGAGCGTCTTTCCCGAAGTCGCGGCGTCGAGTTGCGAGAGACGGTTGCCACGATACAGCCCGAGCAGTATCAGCAGATCGCCGGCCAACCGGCACAGGTCATGTTTATTCAAGGCGTCGCCGGTAGCGGCAAGAGCATCGTTGGGTTGCATCGGATCGCGTACCTGCTCTCGCCGTTCAACGAACTATCGGCTCGAATAACGAGTGCCTCACGTGTCGTTTTTTTTGGCCCGACGAGGACGTTTCTCACTTACGTCGCCAATCTCCTGCCGAGTTTGAACGTGCGCCATGTCCCCCAAAGGACAGTTCGCGACTGGCTTCAATCCACTCTGTCCGCCAAAGTGATCATTGGCCATGGCGAACCGCTCTTGGAAAAGTTACTGAGACATAGCGACAGGCAGTGGGACGCACTCCACAAGGCAGCCAAATTGAAGGGTTCTCTGCAGATGGCCCGGACCCTAGAGCGGCATGTTCGAGCGCAGGCAAAACGGTCTAAGGACGCTGCAACGCCGTTGGCCGTCCGTTTGGACTCGCCTACGTTGATCATCCTCGAACGAACAGTGGTGCGGCGGATTGCGCGCTCCCTGCCCAGCGACCCGCTTAACACTCAGCGCGAACGGCTAATCGAAAACCTGATCGATGCTGTGTGGAACGATCCGGCGTCCGCGAGCGTCGTCGAGCGAACCGAAAAGAAGGCGCTTCGGGATCGAATACATCAGCAGGTGGAGCAGCAAGTCAACGCGTTCTGGCCGCATTTGGACTTCCGACGAGAATACAGACGGTTACTGTCTGATTCGCAGGCGCTTGAGGCAGCCTCTATAAAACGCATCAACGAGCACGATCGCGCGCTGCTCACCGCATCTCTCCCTCGCGGGCACTACGTGTTTCAAGTGGAGGATCTTGGCGCCCTCGCATATCTGGATCACCTGCTCACCGAAAGGCCCAATTCTAGCTTTGAGCACGTCGTACTTGACGAAGCCCAAGAAGTGTCCCCCATCGAGTTCATGGTCATTCAGCGACACAGCCAACGTCGCGGCTTCACTATTCTTGGCGACCTGACCCAGAGTCTCTCGCCGCAAGGAATCGACCAATGGCGTGAGCTATTGCAGCTATTCCCTGGGGCAACAGTTTCACGTTACGTGGCGCGCACCAGTTTCCGTGCGACGCGGGAAATCACAAGGTACGCGAATCGTGTACTCAAGCGGGCCTCACCCCGAAGTGTTACGGCAGAGCCGTTCCCACGGGAAGGACGCCCGCCCAGCTTCATCCGTTCAAATACCTTCAAAGAAATGGTAGAAGCGATCGCGATCGATATAAGGCGATTTGACGTACAGGGGGTGAAGACAATAGGAGTTCTATCCAAGAGCGCTATCGACGCGAAACGGCTTCATCAGGCACTTCGCGCAGCCGGATTGCAGCATGCATGGCTGATGGCCGGTGAGGACACGCGGCCAGGCGGCAATGTGGTGGTGGCGCCGATTTATCTGGCGCGGGGTCTCGAGTTCGACAGCGTCATTCTCGCTGGAGCGAGTAAGGACAGCTACCCTGACACGCCTTTACATGGCAAGCTGCTTTATCTGGCCGTGAGCAGAGCAGCGCACCACCTGAACATCCATTGGGTCGGACAGCCAGCCCATCAGCTATGCATTCCGCGTCCAACGCGACCTAAGAAGAATCGCGGCCGCAGACGGGCTGCGGGTCACGCACAATCGCCCGCCAAGCCTGGTGCATCGCAGCAAGCTTCGATGCCGAGTCCGGGTGTCCTAGGACCAGGGGCAGTGACTGACTCGTCATCCAACGTACAAACGGTCGTGACGGTCGCGGCCAATCCCGTCACGTTGATCGCCGAGCCAGTCCCATAGGGGAGGGAGGGAGAAGCATCCGATCCCCGTTGTGGGTCGGCAAATCAGTCCGGCCTCTCGAATTGACCGGCATTACATGGTTCGGGTCAGGCGCAGTAACATGCCGGGCATTCATCCCCTCGCCGATCAGGAGTGACAGCAGATGCAGCAATCGCCGGCGTCCTCGCTTGAATCCGCACTTAACAAAACGGAGACGGACGCCGCATCGACGTTAAAGGCAGGGCAGACCGTGGTCGCTCAGCTCAAGAAGCTGAAGCGTACCGCCAGCCTCGGCCAGCTCAAGGACCTCCGCGCCGCCATGCAATCTACCGAGGCGGCCGTTGCGACCCTCAGCCAACAGTTCGCAAACACCCGAGACGGATGGACGTTCAAAGACGAGGAGTATTTCTCGAACGGCCGTTTTGTCACGGAGCTGGTCGACATCGCTCGCAAGAACGGCCTCGAGATATTCGAACGCGATGGTCGTGTCTACTGTTTTCCCATCATCGTCCGCGTATCACCCGCCGAACGAAGGGTGCTCCTCAACAAGAAAGCGGAAGCCAGAGTACGTCCCTCAGTCCTGATCGGCATTCTGAAGGACAACCAGGCCAGGCCAAGCCAGGTGAGACCAGAACAAGTCATCGACGTCTTGTTCCGTACATATTCCAAACTGATTGGCGACCGGTCTGCCGAAGCAGACGAGAAAGTGATCCCGTTGGCAGATATTTACGAGACATTGACGCTGCGACCTGGCAGCGGCCGGGAATACACGGAGCAGGATTTCGCCCAGGAGATCTATATCCTCGATCGAAGCGGTATTCGAGAAACGCGCAACGGTCATTCCCTTCGGATAATCCCATCCGCGCGCCCGGGACAGGAGCGAAAGGCACTCCTCGCTGTCGCCGAAGACGGCGGGCAGCGCTGGTACCACGGCATCCAGTTCGCGCGCGCTTCAGAGGAGCGGTCCTGATGGTGTCATCACTCACGGTCCCGATCAACGATTGGCTTCACGTTCTTGATCGTGTGTACCTTCGCGATTTCGTTGCCGGCGGCGGCGCTGCGGTGAAGTTCCTGGCGCCGAGGTCCGGCCTCCAGCCCAAGGACGTCGTTGCCAAACTACAGCAGGCGGCTGACGACCGAGGCTACGCATTCGCCGATGTGAGCTCTTCGAGCGCCAAGGTTCATTTGATGCAAGAGGTGTTCCACTCGGTCGCGCGCCAGGTCGACTGGAACAGCACCGCCACTGAATTCATTCGTAATTCCCTCGAGGAAGTCAAGCTCAGGCTTCCACCTGAGAATGGTTCACTTCTCATCGAAGATCTGGCTCGGCTCAATAACTACGACGTTTCTGACATACGGGATCGTGCGAACAATATCCTGCGCGACAAGCTCTTTCAGAATTATTCGATGACCCAAGAGTTCAGGGTTGCGATGCTCGTGCTCTGTCGGACCGTTCTTGAGCCAGTTGGCATGGACGCGAACCTGGGAGGTGCTGTCCGGGATTGGTTGACGGGGGAGCTGAGGCTGGCGAGCGTGCTGAAGCCTGCCCATATCTACCGAAGAATCGGTCGTGCGAACGCTCGTGGGCTTCTGTACTCGATTCCTCACTGGCTGAAACTGGCCGGCAAGCCTGGCCTGTTCATTTGCATCAACGTATCGTCCTTCTCGATATCCAAGCGGCCGATCGAGGAAAACCGGTCCGGTTATTTCACGAACTCTCAGGTTATGGAAGCCTACGAGGTTCTGAGGCAGCTGATCGACAGCACTGACGAATTGAATTACTGCGTGGTGGCTGTCGTCCTCCCTGAGGACCCGGAATTTGAAGTGCACGAGAGGCGGGGGCTTGAGGCTTACCAGGCACTGAAACTGCGCGTTGCCGCGGATGTCGTCGTGGAAAACACAGTCAATCCGTTTGGCATTTTCCTTCGCCTCAGCGCGAGTACCGCGGGCGCCGGGTAGCGAGGGGCACAGCAATGACGACGGTTGACCGCATTCAGGCGTGGCGCGCCGTGGAAGCGCTACGAGCAGGCGTGCCAAATCGAGACGCCGTGACTTTCCTCGGCAGCTCGCAGCCAGCTATCGAGTCGACGTTCCGAGAAAGACTGGCGAAACTGCCGGCCAGTTTGGAGAACCTGCGGCACATTCCGAGTCTGGGTCTGGCCATATCGGGACGATTCGGCTCCGGAAAGTCGCACTTGCTCGAGTACCTGCAGCACGTTGCCCTTGAGGGCAATCTCGTGACCAGTCGAGTCGTGATCAGCAAAGAAACGCCGATGTACGACCGGTCCAAGTTGTTCGACGCGGCTGTCGGATCGATTGCGACGCCGGACCGACGGGCCAACGGGCTACAGGAGATTACCGGCCGACTGCAATTTCGGTCGGAGGCTTTCGGCCACTTCTTCAGCAACCTGAACGAGCAGGCAACCACATGGCAGCGAGATCCGGCGACGGATCGAGGTCTGGCTCCATGGTTCGCCGCTACCGTCTATGTCCTTCAAAACGCGCCTGCGAACTCGGAGGTGGCCGACCGGATCATCAGGTTTTGGTCTGGCGATCCGTTGCCGGTCTCGCAGCTGAGAGGTTGGCTTCGCGAACTCGGCCAGGCCGCGGCGTTCCCGATCAGGGGGCTCAGGAAGGCGCAGCTCGTGCCTCAGCGATGGCGTTTCCTGCCGATGCTGATCGCCGCGGCCGGGTACGCAGGCTGGGTCATATTCGTCGACGAAGCGGAACTGGTCGGCCAGTACTCGATTCTGCAGCGCGCCAAGTCGTATGCCGAAATGGCGCGATTGCTGGGCGCGCTCGAAACGGACGGTCTGCCCGGCGTCCTTGCGGTACTTGCGATCGCCGATAACTACAACTCCGTCGTGTTGGATGGGGGCAAGAATGACCAGTTCGGCATCAGGGAACGGCTGGAACGCCGCCCATCTCCTGATAGTCAAAGGATCGCGGCCGAAGCGGAGCGAGGAATGCAGGCCATACGGGATGCCCGTTTGGTAAAGGACCTCGCCCATGACTCCGCGCAAGCGATTGTCGATAAGGTCCGAGACCTGCACGCCGCTGCATATCAATGGCAGCCGCCGGGCCCAGCCGTCAAGGACTCGTTTGACGCCAGCCTCACGATTCGACAGCGGATCAAGGCAGCGTTATACGAGTGGGACATCCGGCTCCTCTACCCGGAAATCACGCCAAAGATCGCGATCTCGGAACAGGGACCAACGTACGAGGAGCGGGCTGAACTGGAAGAGTTCGAAGGCGGGTCGGAAGACGAGCCGGGCGGATCCGAGAATTGAGTCCGGGGTAGTGCTTTAGGTCATGACAATCCGGATCGAAGATTCAGATAGCAGACATAGGTCAGATGCCGTGGCGTACTTGGCGTTCGTCGACGGTTCGGACTCGAAATCGGTGGCCGTCGCATTATTCCTGGTCAACGAGATCGGGGAACCGGTCCAATTCATCTACGACCAGGCACGCATCCCTTCGGCCTTTCTATGGCGGCCTGAAGACCTTCGAAGGCATACGATCTGCCATCTCACGAAGTCCGTACTCGGCGCGTGCCCGATGGTCCCACGCCTGCTGCTGTGCATGCACTCCGAGACGTATCCCGAGCTGTTCACGGAGCAGATCCGCCTCGAGATCCCGGTGTGCCGCGTCTCGGACAGCCCGGATGCACAGAAGTCCCCACGCGAGGCGGAAACCCACATCAATGGTGGCCGCCCGTTGCGGATGTTCTGGTATCCCGCGGCTCCGAATGGTGACACCCGGGAGGCGCAGCTACTCGAATCACTTCGAACGCGAGTCGGGGCTATCGAGCCTTTCAGCCGAGCTCGAACGGGGCTTGCGCAGACGTTAGGTTCGAATCGAGCCAATCAGACGTCTCGCCCGAGAACAGGATGACGCGACGCGCCGTCGAAAAGGTCGCACCTCGTATGTCGCGGCCCTGGTGGACGGAGATCGAATCCGACGGGCTTCCGTTGTGGAAGCAGCTCCGCGATACGATCTCGGCACCCCCCGATATCCGGACTGGTGCCCAGATCAGGACCGTCCCTCGTCCCGAGATTCGAAATGGCGGTGCCGCCGGGCTGCCAATCCCAGGACCGTTGGGCGAGACTGATGGCCCCGTCCAGATCAAGCCGGGGGAACCGACTATCAGTTCCTGGCCCCGGACCCTGGCCGTCGGCCCATCGTTCGCTTCTCCGGTGATGCTCGACTTGAACGACGGGATCGCGTCGGCCGGCGCCCGAGTAGTTTCATTTGCCAACGGCGTCGATGTACCACCAGGTCACGTTTCGATCGAGGACAGTCTCTGGGATGCAATGAAACTCAACGGAGGCCAGGGATCCGGGAGGCACGGCGTCCAAAGCCCGCTGCAAGGGAGCCTCCGATCCGTTCTTTCAGCGCCCACTCGCCTCCTTGCTGACCCTGTACATGGTCCCCTGAGCTGGTACCGTCCCCTCTTTCCGTTCCAGGTCGACGGGGTGCAGATGCTTCTGGCAAAGGACGCGTTGCTACTCGCCGACGACATGGGATTGGGTAAGACCGTCCAGGCCATCGCGGCGCTGAGAATCATGAACTACCAGCGACGGCTCGGTGCTGCATTGATCGTCGTGCGGGCGTCGCTCCTCACTCAGTGGCTGAACGAGATCCGGCTGTGGGCGCCAGAATTCCATCGCCAGATTTCGCTCGTTTCTGGGCCGGCGAGCCAGAGAGCCGAGCAGTGGTGGCGCGACGCGAGGATCTTCCTGGCTTCGTATGAAACGATTCGCCAGGATTATTCAAGTAGCAATCCAGCTTCCGGGCCACGTCGTCGAAACTGGGATGTTGTCATCCTGGATGAAGCGCAGAAGATCAAGAACCGGGACGTAGAGATCAGCTGGGTCTGCAAGCGCCTGCCCCGAAAGCGGGCGTGGGCCCTGACCGGCACGCCGCTGGAGAATCGGTTCGACGAATTGGGCTCCGTGCTTGAGTTCGCGACTCCCTTTGACGGAAGCGGCCCGCTTGTTTCGTTGACCAGTTACCCCGCGATCGTGGACCGTCAGCGGAGAGTCCAGCTCCGCAGGAAGAAGGCGGACGTCCTGCCGGATCTACCACCCAAGACTGTGAGCCGGATCGTGCTGCCACTCGGGCCAAAACAACGTCGTGCCTACGACGAGCTTGAAGGCTCTGGAGTCTCAGCGATCAGGGCGCTTGGCGCCAGGGCGACGGTCATGAACGTGCTGGAGCTCATCCTTCGTCTCAAGCAGGTCTGCAACTTCGACCCCAGATCGGGCGAATCGGCCAAGCTGGAGGACGTCAAGGAACGGCTGCAACCCCTTACCGAATCTGGCTACCGCGCGCTCGTCTTCTCGCAGTTCGTCGAAAAGCCGTTCGGGGTCGAGGCGATCGCCGGAAGCTTGAGCGCGTTCCTACCATTGAAATTCAGCGGAAAGCTTTCTCAGGCTACTCGGGACGTCGTCCTGCACCGATTTAAGACACAGCCTGAACACAAAGTGCTGATCGTATCCCTGATGGCTGGCGGCGCCGGCCTCAACCTGCAAGAGGCTTCTTACGTGTTTCATTTCGATCGCTGGTGGAACCCTGCGGTCGAAAACCAGGCTGAAGATCGTACTCACCGGCCTGGTCAGACCAATCCCGTTCACGTTTACAAATACATATGCGAAGACACGATCGAAGAGCGTATCGAGAAGATCCTCCGGCGCAAGCAGATCCTGTTCGACGAGGTAGTCGATGACGTTTCGGTCAACCTCGAAAAGGCCTTGAGCTCCGAAGAGCTTTTCTCGCTCTTTGGACTCGCTGTTCCGGGTTCCGGCTCCGAATCCGCGCACAATGCTTCCGGCGCACCCAGGGTCGACTACCGTTCTCTTGAATCCGCGGAAGGTCCCCCTGAGCGCCGGCCGATTCGTCGCTCGAGGCGTCGGGTGGAGGGTCCAATTGAGGTCGTTGAAACGCGTGACGTTCGAGCCGCCCTGTCGCTGGCGAGAAGCAAGGGGCTCGAAGTCTTCGATCGCAGGTCGGTCGGTGGCGTCCTATGGATCGTGGACCCTGCGGGCTCGATCAACCTGCGCAGTTATGGGTTCAAGTTCGCGCTCGATGGCGGTGAGATTACCGGAAGAAGGCCAGCTTGGTATCTGCCCCGATATGGCTGGCACCGGCGCGAATAGTGAACTGAATCGCTGACCGTGTCGAAACCCCCACCGGGAGCCGAAGATTAGCCACACCTCGTGAACTGAGCACAGAACTGATGAACCACAGCGAAATTGTCAGCTTCATCTGGGGTGTCGCAGACCTCATCCGCGACACCTTCAAGCGCGGGAAATACCAGGACGTGATTCTGCCGCTTACAGTTCTGCGCAGGCTCGATTGCGTCCTGGCCCCGACGAAGGAGAGGGTGCTTAAGAAACAGGCGGAGCTACGAGATAAGAAGCTGGAGAACCTCGAGCCGCAGCTGCGCATGGCCTCAGGATTCGCCTTCTACAACACCTCGCGCTACGACTTCGAAAAACTCCTCGGTGACGCGCCGCACCTTGCAGCGAATCTGCGCAATTACATCGCTGGCTTTAGCCTGAACATGCGAGAGGTGCTGGAGAAGTTCGACTTCGACAACACGATCAGCAAGCTCGACGAAGCGGGCCTGCTCTTCCAGGTGCTCGAGCGCTTCAAAAACGTCGACCTGCACCCCGAGCAAGTCGACAACCCCACGATGGGGATGATCTTCGAAGAGCTGATTCGCAAGTTCAATGAGGCTCTAAACGAGAATCCAGGTGAGCACTTCACGCCGCGCGACGTCGTGCACCTGATGGTCGATCTCATGCTGGCCGGTGATCAGGACCGCATCCGTCGAAAGGGTGTGGTCTGCACGGTTTACGACCCATGTTGCGGTTCCGGCGGCATGCTGATGATTACCAAAGAGCACATAAACGTTGGCCTCCGCAAGAACGGGGGCGTCATCCATCCGCCGATCAATCCCGAGGCAGAGATCCACCTCTTTGGCCAGGAAGTCAACCCCGAGACGTGGGCTGTCTCGAAGTCGGACCTGTTCATGAAGGACCCGACTGGCCGCGACGCCGACAACATCGCTTACGGCAGCACGCTCTCCAACGACCGCCACTCCGGCCAGACCTTCGACTACCTGATCGCCAACCCTCCTTACGGCAAGGACTGGAAGCGCGATGAGCAAGCCGTGCG
>JACQWK010000650.1 GCA_016209525.1 Verrucomicrobiota bacterium | reverse complement strand
CGGCTGACGGCAGAGGACTCCTGAGATGTAGGGTCGGCGCTTGTCGCCGGACCGGCTTCCGGCCTGCCGGCAAGCGGCAGCCCTACACCTGATGAGAGGGCCCACCGCTCCTGGAGCTGAAACTCCTCGGCACGAAAATCGCGATCGTATCCCTGCGCGCGATCGGCGGTCAGAAACGGAATCACCTGCGGGTGAAGCGGGAAATCAGGGGCATTCTCGGCCCAGTAATAAGCGAGCGCACCGAGGTATTTTTGTGGATGCGTGCGCGAAAGCTCTTCGGCGGCGCGGTTCATGAAGGTGAACACGAGGTTCGAATAATCCGGCCGTTCGCGAAACCACTTCGGTCCGACCGGTCCGACCTCCGTCCTCTGTCCTCTGCTTGCCGCGCCGTAGCCTGGCGAAGGCGGGTCCTCCGCGGTCGGTTCGGTGGAACTAGTCAGAGACAACAGTTCAGGCGACTCGCCCCAAATCAGCGCGTCGTTGACGCCGAGAGCGAAGCTCGGAGCGTCTGGATGCGCGACAAAATATTTGCGCGCAGCGTCAGCGGCATGGAGCGCCACATCCGGCCGGCCGAGGTCGGGATTCCAAAACCAAGCACCGCTCGTCGGTGGCTGGAGCCGCCGTCCGTCTGCCAGCGGAAAGAACTCCGGACGATCTCTGGCCAGGTCCGGTGGAAACACGTGTCCCAGGTTATGCGAAAACGCCAATGGCTTGGTCAGGTGGTTATGCCTGCCCCATCCTGCGTCCACCCCGAGCGCGCGGGTTAGAAATCCGCCCCGCCCGGCCTGCCCGACCTGCCGTGGTTCCGCGCGAACCGCGTCCATCCTGAATTCCGCCGTCCCCACTCGCTGGCGCTCGTGGCTACGAGCGCCAGCGAGTGGCGCCTTCGAGGAAACGGTGGAATCTGGATGCACCGCATTGTAAGTCGCCCGCCGGCCGCGTTCATGTCCAAGTTCGCCCGGCACGAACCAGCGTTCGGTTTCCAACAGCGCGTAATGACGCATCAGAAGAAAAAACAGGCACGCCGAAGCCAGGCCGACAGAGAGGAGACCCAAGCGGTGATTTTGCAGACGGAGTCGCATTAGGAATGAATCCCAAATTCTGCGATCGCTCGCGGATTCCGTCGCCCCGCGCGTGCCTGCCCGCCAAAGCCTTGGCGAAGGTGGGAGCGCGGGGACCGAACGCGCGCACGGCATCCATCTGTCCCGCCGCTCACGCAGCGGGCTACGTTAAAGATCGCGAAGGAGTGGCGCACCCGAACCATGGAGGGGAAAATGAGAGGAGCGAAGCCAGTTCCCGCAACGGCAATTCATGAACCATTTGCGCGCAGCGGTGCCCCCTCACGGCTTTTCGCTCCGCGAAAAGCCTAAAAAAACCTCAACGCAATTCAGCCGCAAAGAGGCGGGAAAAGCCCAGTATGCGGATAAATGTCCAGCGCCATGAGGCGCAGGATTGCGGCCCGTCTTGGTTGTCAAGGCGAACGCCGGTCACGTTTAACCCGGAGTTCGCAATGGCCGCAGAGCAAAGACAGGGAAACCCGGTGAATCGGTGATGCGGTGAAACAGTGGAAAGTTAAGCCTTCGGACAGGCTGAAGTAGCGATCCAGCCGCAGGCCGGTGTCAGCGGTGATGGCGCGCCGGCCGGCGAGGATTTCAGCGATTCGCGTCGGTGGGACATGGATATCTTCGCGAAATCCAAACTGTGGCCAAAGGAGGAAACATACGCCTTAACCGATCAAGTCCGCAGATCATCCCGTACCATTCGGGCGAATCTGTCCGAAGCATGGAGTAAGAGACGCTACCCAGCTCACTTCTTGAGTAAACTGACCGACGCCGATGGCGAGTTGGCGGAGACGCGTCATTGGATCAGCACCGCGGAGGCGTGTGCGTATTTGAAAGCAGACCACGCATCGGTGTTGGGCGCGACCGCGGACCGTGTCGGCGCCCGGCTCGGTTCGATGATCCAGAAATACACGACCGCGGACCGCGTCACTGCCTGACCGCTTCACCGTCCCACGGTGTCACCGCCTCACCGGCCAACTGCCTTACCGCTCCACCGCATCTCACAGCCCCAGCGACGCCACCTTCTCCATCACCGAAAGGAAACCCGGCTCGCGCCACAACTGCTCCAACGAGGTCTCCGACGCGATCCTACGCCGCCTGCGCGAGGGTTAACACGACAACGTCGCTGCGCGTAATCACCACTTTCCTGATTACCGACAACTTCAGCTCGCCAAGCATCCTACTTGAGCTGCGTAGCTGGTGGCAACTTGTCCCACGCTTCTTCAGGTTCGCCTGCGGGAACTTTGGCCAGTACCTTCAAGAAAGCCTGTTCGTCTCCACGCGCGGCGCGACGGGAGATGTAGTTCGCTGCATCAAGCACGGCAATTTTTTCGGCGAGCGCAGTCGCCAAGAACTGGTCGACCGTAATGCCGTCACTCGCCGCGAGTTGTTCGGCGCGCTTGCGGATTGAATCGGGTAACTGGACAACGATCTGGGTCATCTTGCACGGAACCATGACACAAATTCGCTCGGTGTCACGACCTGAACGCCAAACCGGCTTGCCGCTTCAAAATCTCGCACATTCGAGGTGATCAACACGTTCACGCGACCAGCGACTGCCAGTTCGAGCAGCATGTCATCGTCAGGATCCCGCAAGGCGGGCCTCCAGTCGAAGAAGATTTCCTGCTCGACGCAGCGACTACACCAAAGGTCCAGGAAAATCTCGATGTCGCCCACGGTCAGGTGGGGCAGCAGGCTGGGTCGTTTTAACACCTCTTCGTACTCCAAAACAAGAGGGACCGAAATCAGCGGCACGACTTGTCGTTCAAGGACCGCGCGGATAATGTAGTGCGAGGCACCTCCACGACGGCGCAACCCAGCCACCAAAACGTTGGTATCAATTACAACTCGCACACCGGTTGCCAACTCCGCCCACTTTACCTACCCACCGATAACCAGTAACCGATAACTACCGACCTTCCTCATACAGCCCCACCGTTTCACCGCCCGACCGCCTCACCGATCACCGCCCAACCGCGAGCAAGACGACCGGCAGGAAGGCCGCCCCGCCGAGCCGCGGCACCGGTTGATTATGCGAGCTCCGTTCGTTCGGAATATCCAGCAGCGCCTTTTTCAGCGCCACCCGCCGGGCCAACCGAACGACCACGGCTGACACGACTGCTACGAGCACAGCCAAGCCAAGGTGCAGCAAACTCATTCCGTTACCGGAGCTCGTCACCCGGCACCGGCGGGACGTCGGGCACTTTCGCCAGGACATCACGCAGCACTTCCGGCTGTCCACGTTGGGCGCAAATACCAATAGCCTCCCGCGCATGCGCGACAATATTTTGGGCTGACTCGGCAAACCTCTCGATTTCGGAGTTCTCAATGGGGGACAGATCGTCGGGATACCGTGAACTGGCCGCGATTTCTGCCAAACGCAGGACATCGGAGCGGAGCCCTTCCCAGTCGTCAGACAACGCCACTACTGAATTAAACAACGCCAAAAGATCGTGCGTTCGACGGGGTGTCTGCTCCTTGAGAATGAGCATGGATCTAAGCGCCTTTTCTGCCGCCTGTTGAAAACTCCATGATGCAGCGCGAGGGAAACTCGCCATGCCCAACCTCCCGTACGCCAAATCCTCCTCCGCGAAGGCGAGCCAGCGTTGTGCCTCGCTGGATTGATCAGAGAGGCTTGCCATAGACGAGAATCCCCTCCCGGCGCACCTCGCGGGCCAGCATCGTGCGTTTTTCGGCGACCGTGCGCCAGTGCAATACCACCAAATCCAACGGCACCTGGCGGTGCATGGTCGCGCGAATGGCTGCGCGCAGGGCTGCGCGCGCATCGGTTTGCTCCGGCACAATCAGCGCCAGATCGATATCGCTGTCCTCACGGGCTTCCCCGCGGGCGCACGAGCCAAACACAAACACGCTTTCAGCCTTGGCCGCTTCACCGGCCCGGCAAGCGAGATCGGTCACCTCCGGTGTGATGATTGCCGTTTGCACAAAGTCAGGGTAAGTAAAGGCGCGGCGAAGGCAAGACCGCGTGCATGGGTCGATTGGGTCCGATTTCAGCTTTCAGTTTTTCAGCGCTTGCGCGCCTCAGGCGCGTTTCAACTTTTCCTCACCGGTCCCTGCCAGAGGCACGCAAGCCCGCCAAAGGCGGGCAAGCCTTGGTCTCTTGGTCTCTGGTCCGTGGTCTCTAATCACCGGAAGAAACGATAGAAAACATTACCGTAAATCTCCCGCAACGCCATCTCCGTATTGCTCAACCCGCCCGCGCCAGGCAGAAAATCAAGCAGCGTCAGCGGGCTCCCACGATTCCGCCGGAAATCCACTGGAAAAATGATACAATCCACCCCGGCCCGCTTGAAGAGGTAGGCCGACCGCGGCATATGCCAGCCGGTCGTAACCAGGATCACTCGCCGCCAGCGACGTTCTCTCACCAGGTCAGCGACCGCCTGCGCTTCCTCCGCCGTGGTGCCCACTTCGCGGGTGACAATAATTCTATCCTCCGGCACACCGCGCAGTATCGCCTCCGTCCGCAATTCCTCCCCTTCGACTCTTGTCCTCCCGTCCCACGGAATCCGTCCGCCCGTAAAAACGAGCCAGTGCGCCTTGCCCGCTTGCGTGAGTGCAATGCCAGCCTCGAACCGATCCACGCCGTCGGAAAAATTGGGCAGCGTGCCAACCGCAACCGGAGGCCCGACAATTCCGCTCAGTACAACCACCGCATCAACCGGTTCCACATCACTTATCGGAACCGCAGGGTAACGCGTCTCAAGCCAGCCGATTAATTGCGTGCCGATCAAAGACGTACTGGAAATATATAACAACAGTATGGCCGCGAGGACTGGCCAGCGCTTGAGCCGCCAAAGCGCAAAGAGAAGCAACAGTGTCACGATGCCCAGCGGCAGTACGAAAACCGGCAGCAGTTTGTGCAAGAAAAGCATGATGAAGCTACCCACCGTAGAGCGTCCGGGATCAAATCTTCAACACAGAGTTCACAGAGGACGCAGAGTTAAAGGCATGGAGGTGGTCTGTTGGTCCGTAGTTGTCCCTGGTCTTTTGTCCGTCCTCCGCGTTCTCTGCGCTCTCTGTGTTAAAAAGATTCCCGTGCCTTACAGACACGCCGTTCTGTATAAAACGTCCAAAGCCACAGCCCTACCAAAAGCACCCCCACAACCCCCACCGCCTCACCGGCCGACCGCCTCACTGCTTCACCGAATACCACGTGCCAAGCGAGCACCGCACCGACGACCGCCAGCGCTCCATATAGACACGTCACCTGCAGGTGGCTTTTCCCGGTTCTTTAGCCGCCGCAGAATCGTAAACGTGCCGTCGGCCAGGAAGGGCCACACGACGAGTGCGGCAGCGATGAGCAGGGTGTCGGTCGATCCGCCGCGCGCGGTCTGCCCGCCGAAGCCTTGGCGAAGGGGGGAGCGCACGGCCCACCTCGATTCGACCAAGGCGATCAACGGCACCGTGGCGAAAATATAGCCGAGCACGGTACTGCCCGCATCGCCCATGAAGATCTTGGCCGGCGGCCACGAACCGCGACCGATGACACGACTGCCATGAGCACGGCCCAACCAACGTGCAGCGAAATCATTCCGTTACCGAAGCTCGTCACCCGGTACCGGCGGGACGTCGGGCACTTTCGCCAGGATATCACGCAGCACTTCCGGCCGCCCACGCTGGGCACGAATACCGACATCCTCACGCACTTGCCATGCACTCACTTGAGCAGAAAGCGCCAGTGCCACAATCTGATCGAGGGACGTCTGCTCCTTCGCCGCCGCTTCCGTCGCAAGCTTGGCGAGATAGTCTGGAACCTTGGCATGAATCGTCGTCATGCCTTTAACATCGCGAGAAAATCGCGCGGCGCAAGGAGGTTTACTCCCACCGCTCGCGCCGGAGCGAGGTGCCGGAGATTGTGGCTGACGAGACACGACACCTTCGCCCCCACCGCCAGTTGCACGAAGGCCTCGTCGTCAGGATCGGGTAGAATGGGAGTCCAGAATCCCGCCGGCTCGTGGCACTCGGCCAAAGCGCAAAATGCGTCGAGCAACGCATCGACGCGTTCCACCGTCAAACCCAGCGACGGAGCATTCCGCTTCAAGACTTCTTCGTACTCCGTGAGAATCGTGTTGCTGAGGACCAAGATCCACCGCCGCTGCCAGAGCCCGTCGAGGATCTGAAACGACGCCCCATTCCGAGATCGAAGCCCGGTGTAGAGGACATTGGTGTCGACGACGGCCCGAGGTGGCACGGTGTTAAGGCTCTACCGGGGAAGAAGAGGCGGCGCAGCCGCGAACCCCAATCTGGGAAAATCTCTCACGCGGAGTCGCGGAGGCTGGCCCGCCTTTGGCGGGAACCAGCGTTGCTCTCCGCGGCTCCGCGCTCTCCGCGCGAAAATCCGCCTCAAGCACTGAGCCAAACACTTTGGTCTTAACGGAAGCATCGACGATCTCGGCTGGGCATATGCAGGAATCCCGGCCATCTCTCATATCGGCACGGCTTCCCCGAGCGCGCGGCGTCAAATCCGCGGACGCAGCGCCGTCTTCATGACGAGATCGACTTTCACCCCCAACATCGCGCTGAGTTCGTCCTCCAACTCCACAAACTTGAAGAGACCCGGGACCCGGTCGAATTCAACCAGCAAGTCGACATCGCTGCCCGGACCAGCGTCACCGCGAACGAAGGAACCGAAAACACTCAGGTTTGAAACGCCATATTTGGCGCGCAGATCGGGAAGGTTGTGGAAGAAACGGCAGTCCGCGGTCGATTGAAATTCCAGTCCATCAGCGCCATTGAGCACAACCTGATGCGGCTTTACCGTGGCAGCCGGAACCCGTTTGGAGCACGCCAAGACATTGACGTTGGACGTGTAACCCGACGCGCACCACTCTTCGCCGGAAAGAACGATTCCGGGGTGGAGTTCGTTGTCTTGGGGTCGAATCCGGAACCGTACGATGTCCCATTGCCGGACTGGTATCATGGAGTGGGTGTGAAGCTGGCTGGCGCCGAGTTTGCGAGAACGACCATCGCATCGCTTTCCTCAACCGTGAAGTAGCCGAAGGCCCGGCTCGGAATCGGTTCGACTTCGGCCACGGGTTCGATGCGGAAGAGCCGATCCTTGCGCCGGAGTTAAACGGCTTGGCCACCACCCGCTTTATCGAGCAACCGGCCGAGCTTGGGCTTGGCCTCGGAAACAGTGAGCGCTTTAAGCATAGGCTGAAAATGGATCGGAAAACGGTCTTCCGCAAGACGAAATCTAAACCGGCGCGGGAGGGACATGCTTCCCGCGCTGCCGAAAAGCCGAGGTCGTGGTGTGTCGGTCACGCCGGCGAGTTCAATCCGCCTTTTCTCCTGTTCCTCCGTTCCCCTTCTCCTCCGGTCCGCCATCCGCCCTCTGCCGTCTGCGTTCGCTCACTACCGTCCACCTCCACAGCACAACAAACAGCTCTCCCACCACTCCCGCCGCCTCACCGTTCTCTCCGTTACCTCCTGAAAACGGACTTGCCAGCCGAGCGCTGTCGCGCACCGTTGACGATATGCGAAGCACGATCCGCCGCAAGCCCGTCACTCGCCGAAGGGCGCCGATGCCTCGGAAATCCCGCCGCGTGGTGATTGAGCCGATTCCGACCCATCCGCTCGGCCGGCTTCCGGTGACCGATCTCGAACTTGAACTCGAGAAACTGGCCGGGCCAGAGTTCACGCCCGATTTCGTGCGCTGATGTTCTCGCAGTGGGATATCGTGTGGGTGCGTATCAACCCCACGGACAAGGATGAGCATCCCGCGATTGTTCTGTCGCGCGCGGAAGCTTGTAGCGACCCACGGCGGCAAACAGTCAACGTTCTCTACGGCACCACGCGCCGCCCTGCTGAAGGGGTTCCGCTGCTCGCCGTGCAGCTCAACGGTGCCGACGGCGTCGAGTGCGCCACCATCTTCGACTGCGCTCAAATCTACGTCGTGAGCAAAGCAAAAATCAGCGGCGTGATCGGGCGCGTTACGGTCGAACGCCGCCGACAGGTGAGCCGCAAGATTGTCGAGGCATATCGACTCATTCTGTAACTGCGCACTCCATCCGCCGCT
>JACQWK010000632.1 GCA_016209525.1 Verrucomicrobiota bacterium | reverse complement strand
TGGGTCATCTCAAGGGCGCCGGCATGGATGTCCCCCACATGCATCGTGAGCTTGAGGGGTTTGTCTTTCGAGTAGCCGGCCTCTGCAAGTAACTTCTTTGCCCCTTCCAGGTCGGCTTTCGCAGCTTCCTTCGCGTACGCGGATTCCCATGTCACGGGAATCGGTGAGTCGTTCCCCGGGAGCGCGTACCCACCGAGCACGGTGTTTGCGATGAATTGACGATCCACGATCTTCTTCATCGCGGTGCGGACCCGGATGTCGTCGAATGGCGGAGTATCCATCCACATGAAGAAAACGATCGAGATCGCCGGGTCACCGACGAGCAGCTGAACATCCGGGTTCTTCTCCAAATTGCGAACCTGCGCGACTTTGACTGCCCCTCCGGTGGCTGTGATGAGATCAATCGCCCCCGTCGAGATCGCCGCGACTCGGTTGGTTTCGTCAGGGATGCCGCTGATCTCGATGAGGTCCGTTCTCGGCCGATTCGCCGCGTCCCAGTAGTTGGCATTCTTCTTCCATTGCCAGATTTGGGCATTGACGTCGAATTTCTCCATCACAAACGGACCAGTCCCGTTGACGGTGGTCTGCCGCTCCTTGACGGTCTGCCCTTCGGGCACAATCACCATCTCTACGATGGATATCAGGCCCGGCAATTCGGCTTGCGGAGATGGAAGAGTGAACCTGACCGTATAGCTGTCCACGGCTGCTATCTTGGACGCATCGACGAAGGTACCCAGCTGGTTTCGACCCGGATATCCGTTTTCTTCTTTGAACATCTCCTTGAAGCTGTAGATCACATCTTGGGCCGTGAACTCTTTGCCGCTATGGAATTTCACGCCCTTTCGAAGGTTGAAAGTCCACTCTGTAGCTGTGGGATTGGATGACCATCCGGTAGCCAGAATATTGGCCGGCGAGAAATCCGACGCGAGATTTGTCAAGCGTTCGTAACAACACGACGCGATCGAACTCTGACGCGTGAACGGGTCTACCGTGGCGTTCGGATTTGCGCCAAGCTGCCCATCCCTCGCCACCCGGACTAGAGTTGCTCGCTTGAGTGGTGGCAGGGCTGTTGCGGTCGGCGAAGGCGCCGCGGTCGCCACGACCACTTTCTCGACCACTACGGTCTGGACAACTTGCTTTTCGACGGCCTTTTCGACGACTACGGTCTGGACAACTTGCTTTTCGACGGCCTTTTCGACGACGACCGTCTGGATGATCGGCGTCGTATCAGCCGCCCCTCCACATGCGAAGAACGCAAGCGGCACCGCGCCGACGAGGAGGACTCGGATCCACCACCAACCCTTTGCCCGATTCATTTCTGGCCTCCCCCTTTTTGAAGGACCGTCTCTTTTCCGGACACGCTTCCGGTGAAATTACGCAAACCGCCGCCCGACTTCTGGTGTTCCGTGTTCACCGCATTCATCAGCAGGGCACGCGAATACCGGACATGACGCTTTACGGCTCGACGCAGTCGATCGAGGTTCCTGTCCTCGAGCGCGGCAACAATCGCGCTGTGTTGATCTGCCTCCGTGGTGACTGACTTACCCCAATCCGAAAAGCGCGCATGCACCCTAGCCATGTGCTGGTGCACTTCTAATGTGCTGTAAAGCTGCACCAACCGCTTGTTGCCGGACAGATTAACGAAGGCCTCGTGGAACGCGGTGTTGAGGAGGTCGTGAAACTTGGCCGCGGATTGAGAGACTTCGCGAGGATCGACACTCTCACGGATCTCTCGGATAAACCGTCGGAGGTGGGCTATGTCGGTCTCTTTGACCTCTTTGACAGCGCTTTCGCACGCGAGCAACTCCAGGGCACGCCGTATGTCCATGATTTCAGACAGGTGACCCGCCGTTAGGTTTTCCACGAAGGTCCCGCTTCGTGGCCGCACTTCGAGTAGGCCGTCCTTGGCCAGCATGGCAACCGCATGACGGACTGGCGCTTGGCTAACACCAAAGTCCTGAGCAATCCTTCTTGTGTCTAGGCGTTCTCCTGGGTGCAATTCGCCATCGAGCATTGACTGGCGAAGCGCTTCGTATATCTGATCGGTGAGCGGACGGAACTCGATTGGCCGAAAACGCGGCCAGGTGCCGGCCGGTGCCTCCTCGTCTGCGGGCTCTGATATTTCAGCTTCCAGATGGGACATTTCGGCGGTATTTAACATGTCGGGACGATGACTGTCAACGCCACGCACCACGCACCAACGGCTTCTGGATGTGCGTTTGGAGGGCTATTAGCGCAGGCTGAATCGAGCCTATTTGGTATTTCTTGGTCCGGCGGGGCGTGTCGGCGAATTGGTCGTTGGTGCGGGTCTCATCGCAGGTCAAGTCGACCTGCAAGTCAGGAAACCGCGGACGCGCGTGCGCCTTCGTCCCGGGATGATCGAGTTCATCCGGTAGGTACGGAC
>JACQWK010000657.1 GCA_016209525.1 Verrucomicrobiota bacterium | reverse complement strand
GGGTTGGGTGCGCTTTGGGTTTCGATAGAGTTGCACCGCGCCGACTGTGTTGTGGGAGCGAGGATATCGGTTTAGCTTTTACAGCTACGATTTGGGAGAACCGATTCATGTCCACGTGACGAAAGCCGGATGCGAGGCAAAATTCTGGCTCCAGCCGACTCGGCTGGCGTGGAATCGCCGATTTCGGGAACATGAACTCGTCGAAATCGTTGAGATTCTGTCGGCCAATGAAAGCCTAATCGTGGAGAAGTGGAATGAACGACCTGGACATTGAGATTGCCCGTGTGGAGATCACGAACGAACGGCTGACCTTCGACTTGGTCGATGGGCGCTCCATCAGTGTGCCCCTCGCTTTCTACCCGACGCTCCTGTTGGCCAGCAAAGAGGAGCGGGATACCTTCGAAGTCACAGGTTCCAGTGTTTATTGGCCGAGGCTCGATTGTGACCTCGGCTCGCTGCTCGGCGCCAAAGAGGCGCCCTGCTACGTCGAGAAGGCGTTTGTCCGCTCACAGACGAAGCGAAACGCGGCAGCGTAGCGTTGGGGACCGGGTCGTGGATCACTTCGCGGCCACGTCGTCTTTGGGCAGGAAGTTTTCCATGACCCAGACTTCGTGCTTCGATTTGTTCAGCGTAAATGCCTGATGTTTGCCCTGTGGAGGAAGACATATGTCGCTGGAACCGTCTGGGCGTTTGCGCGAAAACATCCAAGGAGCCAGCCTCACGCAAAGTCCGCGAAGGACGCAACGCGGTGAAACCGCAACCTAACAAACCGCGGATCACGCGGATTACGCGGATAAAAACCGTGCTCTCCAGGTTGGCTCTAATCCGCGCCCATGCGCGATATCGGCGGTTCAAAAGTCCTCGCGGAAGATGATGAGAGGCGACGAACTCCAGTAAAAAGGATTTGGAGCTTTGGCTTCGCCAGGACACCTCATTAAAAAAGTTGGATAATCGCCGGATGAAGAATGCGCTGGTGCGGTTCTTCCTTTGCGCTCGTCGCGACCTTCGCGTGGGGCCTCTTTCGCATGGTCACGCCTTAACGGGCCTGAACCGCGCAACGGATCACTTCGCGGCCATGTCGTCCTTGGGCAGGAAGTTTTCCATCACCCAGATATCGCGTTTAGATTTGCTAACCGTGAATGCAAGTTGCCGTCCGTCCGGAGAAATGCGAAGATCACTGGCGCCCTCCGGCATCTCGCCGAGTTTCTCTGCTTCGCCCCCAGTGGCCGACACGCGCCAAAGTGTGCTCAATTGCCTGACATTTCCTTGCCATCTTGCGGTCGTAAACATCACGTAGCGGCTGTCAGGTGTCCAGAAAACCTCATATTGGTCGATGAATTCAGGCGGTGTAGTCGTCGCCAATCGTCGGAGTTCGCCGCCGCTGAGCGACGAAACATAGAGACTTTGGGGAAGCGTCGCAGTCCATGGATTTGTCAAACTCACCCACCGAAATGCGATCATTTGTGCGTTGGGTGCAAGAATCGGCGGATTGCCGTATGTGTAGCCGATCCCCAGTGAGTTGGTTGCAACAGGGAATCTGGTCTCGTCGCCTGTCCGAACATCTCGTCTCACAATGGCTCCACCAGTCGGATAATAGAACGCCCTGCCGTCAGGGTTCCATCCTGCCAACGTTCCACCTTGCGGACGAATGGGAATCCAGACGGCTTTGCCAGTCTGAGCATCGACGTGGAAGAATGCGTGGCGTTGCTTCTCGACCCCCGAAGCGACAAAGCACGTTCCATCCGGCGACCAGCGTGGAAACCACACCGAACCGCCGTCGAGTTTGAGTTCTCGTTCCGTCCCGTCCACCATGTTCCGAATGCAGATCGTGCCCGAGGCCGAACTCGAACCACTGCCTTGCGGTGTGAGGGAACACGCCAAAAAGCGACCGTCTTGCGACCAGTCCGGGGTTGCAGTGTGCCCTTCGAAAGTGAATGGGACTTTCGTCGGCGCGCCTTGTATTTTCCCCGATACGGGATCAAGTGCAGAGAGATATACGTCTTTGGAACTGGTTTCCACTCGATAGAAGAAAGCTCCAGCCCGAGTGAAGCCGAGCGGGCGTCCTCGACCGATTGCTTCCTTTACCAATTCCGGTTCTCCGACCGGTTTGCCGTCGATAACCTGAATGCTGAACAAATCCCAGGTTCGTCGCCGATTGCTTGCGAATAAAACTCGATCTCCGTAGGGCGCCCAGCCAAGCACGCAGTCATCAGCGGGGTGTTGCACGAGCGGAATCTCCTGGGAGCCGTCCGCAGCCAGGACATACACATCCCCCGGACTATTGTCGTTTGGGCCATTAGGCGCGTCATACACGATCCAGCGTCCGTCAGATGAAAACTTCAGGCCGCCCAAGGAGTTCCACCTCTCCAATGTCTTCACCACATGCGCTGAGCGATTGTTCACCGAAACAGTGGCAATGTTCCAACTGCGGCTTTGATCTTTTTTCTTGAAGATGAATAAGACCATTTGGCCATCCGCTGACCAGTCAGTTACGTCTAAGTAGTTGGATTCCTCGTTCCGGTACAATTCGCGTGTTTTTTGCGTCGCCAAATCCAGCACGACAACTCGATTCATCATAGACATGCCAATGCCACGATCGTCATAGTAGCTAGACGCGAGTTGCTTACCGTCCGGCGAAAACCTCGGTGTTCGCAGGACCAAGTTGGTGTCCGCTCGCACCCTGCCTGTCGATAACTCCAGCATTTCAGTCCCACTCCCCCAACTCCCAACTGTCATAAAACGCCCATCCGGCGATGGTGACGGGAACCCTTCCAAAAACTGCTTAGGCACCAGCAAGGTGCGCATTTTCAAGCCCGCAGTCGATTCCGTAGCGGCGACCTTCGACCTCAACTTTGAACGAACAGAACTAGATCGAGCCGCGTTTCCATTCAGCGATTCTTCAGCTAGCTTCTCCGCCCCTTTCTTCGTCTGCGCGTCGGTCAGCGAAACCAGGCCTAGTGACAGCAACAAAACCGCAGCCAGCACCGGCCACGGCGAGGTCTTCTTGAATTGTGCGATCATGTGAATTCTCCGTTTGATTTGGGTTTTGTCTTCCAGGATTCCAACTAAGCCGGGGATGGCGGTCGGGCCGGTGAAACCTTCGAGCACTTTGATCAAGGTTTGGCCGTAAGGTTTGCTCTCGGCTTCGTTCGCGCGCGCGAGGGCTAGTTCATCGCAAGCCAATTCGCGGTCGGCGCGCATGCGGTGGAACGCGAACCAGAGCACGGGATTGAACCAATGCAACGTCTGGAGAATCGTCGTGAGCCAGTTCACGGCGGCGTCCCAGCGGCGGATGTGGGCCAGTTCGTGCAGGAAAACGTGGCGCAACTCGGACAGCGTAAAGGCTTCGATCATTTTCTCCGGCAGCAACAATTTCGATCGGAAGCAGCCGAACAAAGCGGGGCCGTCCAGTTCGGGCGCTTCGAGCAACGTCAAGGGACGCCGGAGGCCCATCGTCTGCCGGCATTCCCGGAACAAGGCCAGAACTTGCGGATTGGCGATGGGACGCCGCCGCTTCAGTTGCAGCGCGAACAAATAGTTGCCCCACGCCAGCCGCATGCTCAGCGCCAACACGCCGAGAAACCAAATCCAACCGACATTCTGTCGAAGGAAAATCAGCGCGGACTGAATCTGGAATCCCGCCGCTGGAATCGGCTTTGATTCAGGCTTGGCCGCCGTGGACGGACGGGAAACAGTTTCTCCAGTCTGATTTGAAGGCGACGATTCAAGAGCCGACTCGCGCGAACTTTGAGGGAACGATTCCCCGATTTCACTGCGCATCCACCAATCAATGTCCGGAGTACTGAAACGCTCGACGGCGCTGTAGTTGAACAGGCTCCAAGCGCTGGGCGGCGTCACGGGCACCAGCAGACGTACCACCACCAGCAGCCAGAGCGCGTAACGCCATTG
>JACQWK010000646.1 GCA_016209525.1 Verrucomicrobiota bacterium | reverse complement strand
TCCAACGGTCTCGTCAATAGAGTCATTTCACGGGACCAGGAGATTGGCTGAGTGGAGGACAGTCAAAACCAAAATCCTGGGCGACTGCCTCCGGCGCGGTGGCGCAGTTTCATTTCACGGAAATTCCGCCAAGCCACGTGCGAGTCCGTAAAGAGAATATTCCCGCCGGCCGCGGACTTTCCGTTGAGATGACTCGTGGTGTGAAATGGGACGATGCCGCTGGTGCTGACGATCCGCGTGAAATTGTTGGTGTCGGGATATTCCGAGATGACGCAGTCGGCGACCAGCTCGACATCACTGGCGTTGGTCACGGTCAGCCGCGAAAGGAAGCTCTTGCCAGGCAGCAGAGGAACCGGCCCTTCGCGTTGGATGAGCCAGGAATAACTCGTGACCCGGTAAGTGCCGCCTGAGTAATTCCACCAACGATCCGCATTGCTTCCGCTGGTCTTGTAATAGACGTGGAACGCCGGGCAGTAGAGGATTTGGCGTTGGGCGCCGTTGTCGGTGATCAGGTTGGCCACGTTGGATGGCAGATCCCAAAGCCATCCGCCCCCGGTGGCCGACGTGTACGGGAGGCGGTCGTTGTTGTCGTCCGCGTACATGCTCAGTGCGATGCCGATTTGGCGGAGGTTCCCGGTGCATTGGATGCGGCGGGCCTTTTCCTTCGCCCTGGCAAGCGCCGGAAGCAGCATGCTCGCCAGCACCGCGATGATCGCGATGACGACGAGCAGTTCGATCAGCGTGAAGGCTAATGTTTTCTTCATCCTATGATCTCCCGGCTGAGTTACTCCGCAGCGGGTCACAAAAACTGGCCAGTTGGAACGTCATTGCCCATGGACCGATGCCTGGCAGACGATTCCAGAAAACAGACGCCAGTCAAGCTGCCTGGGTTTCGCAAGCAGCGCCCGGGAGGAGAATCTGCACGCCTGGGTGCAAGTTTATGGAAAGCCTCCAAGCCAAAATTGGCGAGCATTGCGACCATGAACCCGGTAGGGCTTGACCTCCAAGTCAGCCCTACCGGGTTCATGGAGAGCCTCCGAGCTCAAAGGGCGTGCATTGGGACCATGAACCGAGGATTGGCCTGGAGCGCGGGCGGCTCGCCCGCACTTTCGGCCGAGGTTGAGAAACTCGCGGGCGAGCCGCCCGCGCTCCGATGAGGCGGTTCATGCGAGCGTCCATTGTGATGTAACATGCGTTCAGACAATGAACCGTCGCCGCCGACCTGAGGAGGCGGATTTCACCCCTAATACCAATGAGCGATCAAGATGAGACTCATTGCGTCAAGGCCTGGTTCGAAATACTCCTCGCCCGTCCTACGGACACCCTCCCCCCATCAGATGGGGTGAGGGGCATTCGCCTCATTTTGAAAGCGAATTGGAATAACCAACGTGTCCACGGCGCGACCCCGGCGGCTGCAGCCGTTGGGAGCCGTTATATCCCCTCGACTCGTCCGGTCGAATCGCCGTGACGCTCGACGCCTTGAACGCCGAGGCGATCGATCATGCCGAGGTAGAGGTTGGTGATCGGGACACCGCCGAATTTGACGAAACGCCCCGGTGTCAGAGTGCCTCCTCCGGCGCCCGCGAGAACGATCGGCAAATTCACGTGCGTGTGACGGTTGCCATCGGCGTTGCCGCTCCCATAGACGATCATCGAGTTGTGGAGGAGCGAATTGCCGTCAAGGTCTTTCGTCCGCTCCATCTTTTCCAGGAACTTGGCAAACTGCCGGGCGTACCACAAATCGATTTCCTTGACCTTCTCGATCATTTCTTGCCGGCGTTGATGATGTGTCAAATAGTGGTGGCCTTCCGCAAAACCGAGTTCGTCCTTGAAGGTGCGGTTGCTTCCCTCGTAGGCGAGCAGAAATGTCGCGATCCGCGTCGAGTCGGTCTGGAAGGCCAGAATCATCATGTCATACATGATTTGAATGTACTCCGCGAAAGTCTCCGGGATTCCGGCTGGAGTGCTCACGGCTGGGTCGGGAACTTCGCCAAGCCTTTCGGCTTTTTGGATGCGCTGTTCGATCTCCCGAACGCTTCCGAGGTAATCGTCCAGCTTCTGCCGGTCACGCGAGGAGAGCTGCCGCTGCAACGCGTGCGCGTCGTCGAGAACGAAATCCAAGATCGAGCGTTGCTGTTGCTGGCGGCGCTTCAGGTTATCGTTGCGTTCGCCGGGGGCGCCGGCGCCAAAGAGCCGTTCGAAAACCAGACGCGGATTCGGCTCCGGAGCGACGGGTTGAGTCGGAGACCGCCACGCCAGATTGTATTGGTAGGCGCAAGAATACCCCGAATCGCACGACCCGGATTTGCGCACGTAATCGCAGGTCAACTCCAACGAGGGGAACCGCGTCAGGTGGCCGATCTGATTGGCGGCGACTTGATCGATAGAAATGTTCGCGTGAATGTCCGCGCCGGCAGTCTTCTTAACGCGGACGCCGGTGAGAAAACTGCCGCTGGCGCGCGCGTGATCGCCGGGGCCGTCCGGTCCCGGCGTGGCGCCTTTGCAGTCCAGCTCGCCGAGGATTTGGATGTGGTCTTTGACGCTTTCCAGAGGCTGCAAGGTGCGATTGAGCTCGAAGGTTTTGTCCTCGCCACCGGGCCACCACGTATCCTGGATCGCGCCGTTCGGAAAATAGACAAAAGCCATCCTCAAGGGCGCTCCGGTTTTGGCGGCGGCCAGGTGGGCCGCTGACTTGAGACCGTCAGCCCGGACGCCGGAGGGTCGGAGCGACTCGAAACTCGGCAAGGCCAGGCAAGCTCCAAGGCCACGGAGAAAATGGCGTCGGTTCAGACTGGCATGCCGTTCGGCCGCCAGATTGCGATTCAGGAATAGGTTTGTGTTCATAAGATATTCGTAAGGAGAAACCTCATCTCGATGAAGCCGTTGGCTCGGCTTGGACACTCGGTGTTGGAAGCGGATGCGCGTCTGAGGCGGCCACGGCGGTGGCGTTCCGGCATTTCTGGAAAGGGGCGGATTCGATAATCCCGGCCAACAACTCCGAGACTCGTCCGTTTGCTTTGTCGAGACGCTCGACGATTTGATCGACCGCGTGCACGTCATAATCTTCAAGCCCTCGGCCCAACGCGTAGGTCATCAGTTTCTCGGTGAGGCACCGATAAAACTTGATCCGGTGCTCGCCGGCTAAGATGCGCTTCAGTTCCCGGATTCCAGTGAAAGTTTCGCCGGTGATCAGTTTCCCACCGGAGTCGATGGGCTGCCCCCGTTCTTTTTCACGCCAAAGTCCGAGGGCGTTGAAATTCTCCAACGCAAGGCCCAGCGGGTCCATGCGGGAATGACAGGCGCTGCAGAGCGGTTTGCTGCGGTGCAATTCGAGCACCTCGCGCAGTGTCGGTTCTCGATCCTTAAACTCTTTCTCGGTGTCCTCCAGCAGGGGGACATCGGCGGGAGGAGGAGGGGCCGGTGTGCCGAGGATGTTGTCGAGGATGAACAGGCCGCGTTTTACGGGAGAAGTCCGCGTCGGGTTCGAAGTGACGGTCAAGACCGTGCCCTGGGTCAGAATGCCTCCGCGCGGGCTGTCCGGAGGCAAGGCCACACGCCGCATTTCAGGGCCGAACACGTTGAGATTTGTCAAACTGTAGTGCCGGGCCAGTTTTTCGTTCAGGAACGTGTAATCACAATCGATCAGATCGGTCACCTTGCGGTCGTCGCGAATGATGCTGGCAAAGAACATTTCGGTTTCGCGCCGCATGGCTTGCCGGGTCTCGCGGTCCAATTCGAATTTGGGCTGCCGGAAGCCAAAACCGAACTGCCCCCTGCGCCCTCCTCCGGGAGCCGGGCTGGCTTCAGGTCCGGCGCTGTCGTCCTTGGCGAGCACGGCCCTGGCGTTGATCTGGATCGTGTCCATATCGCGCGCCTGGAGCCATTGGCCGGTGAAATTCTGGATCAGCGCGTCTGAACGAGGATCGGCCAGCATCCGATGAATCTGGGCGGCCAAATTCTTTCGCAATTCTACACGGTCCGCCAAACCGAAGAGTTCCTCATCTGGCATTGTGGACCAAAGGAAGTAGGACAGTCTTGAAGCCAGCGCGTATTCGTCAACGTAGGCATAGGGTTCCGATTTCAAGCCGGGTTGAGTGCTCTCCACTTTGAAAATGAAGCGCGGCGAGGCCAGCACCGCGATCATGGCCTGGCCGAGACCTTCCTCGACAGTTTTGCCCGGCTGGTAATAGGCATCTTCGGCGATGGCGACGAGGCGTTGCAGCGTCCGTTCGTCCGCAGGGCGGCGATATGCCTTTTTCGTGAATTTGCTCAAGACTTCCCGCGCGTACTCGCGCCGTTCGCGAGGCGTTTCCGGAGCATCCCGGGTGAAGAATCGTTCGAAGTTTTTGGGACGGCCCCAGCGCTCTTTCTCAAGCGGACCCTGAATCGTGACGCACGCGATCCGCATGTCCACCGATAGATTCCGGGGAAATCCTGAAGGAGCTTTCTTTTCTTCGGACGCGACCGGATGCATTTCGAAAGCGAGGAGTCGCTCGCCCGGCTGCCATTTCTCCTCGAACTCGTACCGGAATTTCTTGTTTTCCTCCCAACCGAACTCCTGCTTCAGGAACTCCTTGTCCTGGACTTTGAATATCATTGTGCTGCGGCCTGGATCGAAGTCGAAGGAGCCTCCGACGACCACCTCCAAGATGATGCGGTAAGTTCCAGGTTGTTCGGTTCGGATGGAACGCGAATGATGCCAATCTTTGTAGAACGTCATCCGGGCACTATTCGTAGAGCCGTCCGGCGACTTCAGGAATTCGGTGCCTATGAGGCGCCGTTCCTGAATGACTCGGGACACCGTCGGCACGGCGCCTGCCACGATCGTCCTAGCCGCGTCCATGTATTTTTCGAGGAGCAGCGTGGAGACGGTCAGCACATCTCCGATGTTGTCAAATCCGTAGCCCGTGTCGTCGGGTGGAAATTCTTCGTCCGCTTTGAAATCGAACCCCATCAGATCGCGGATGGTGTTGCGATATTCGGTGCGGTTAAGTCGGCGGATGGTGACGCGGCCCGGATCAGGATTATTCGGATCGATGCGAAAGGCCCCGTGCTTGATCCAATTTTCCAAAACTTGCTGTTCCTCCAAAGACGGTCGAGGCTTCTTCTCCGGAGGCATGATGCCGGCTCGCAAGTTTTTGAGAACCCTCCACCAAAGGTCTCGGTTGAGGATCGATGCTTCGGAGGTCAATTCGTCGAATGAAACCTCCCCTTTTTTCATGCCGTCGCCGTGGCAGTCCCAACAATACTCGGTGAGGATCGGTTGGATTACTTTTCGGAAATCCGCGACCGCCTGGCTTTCCGTGGCGCGCGCAGGAAGCGAGAGAGCCGCGCAAGCTAGGAGGCACGAAAGGAACGGAAAAGTGTGGAGAAGGCCGCGGGAGTGATCCGCGGGAAGGCGAAAGCGTTCGTGTTGTCGCCACACCATGGTGCCGGGCGCTCTTATGCGGCTGCCGAAAGGCGCAGTGCTATTCTCGGTGGTCTCCGCCAGACTTTCAACACCGAATTCCTTTCGGCCCCGGGCGAGATGCGAAATGGAGGGATGTTCCCAGACAACCCAGAATCTGCTGCCGCGCCACGGAGGCCGAAAAGAAAGTCACGCGGGGAGGCCGATTGAATCTTGAACGTAGGCGTCCCGCCGCTGTTGTTGACCCAAAAGACGCCGAAAGGCGGATGTAGGTTACTTCCTTGATTGCCTGGGCCGGCAAACCGACACCCTCTTTGGAATGGTGGTTCATGGAGAGCCTCCACGCACGTCGTGCGCGCGTTGAACCCATGAACCCGTTCCCTGGCGGGGTGAGACTCCCGTCGAACCCTGGAATTCTTGCTGGCAATAAAGTCAGGGCTCGACAGGAGTCTCGCCCCACCTTGGGGTTCGTGGGCCCGACGCGAGCGGAAAGTGTGTGGCGATTTTCCTGGCACAAGAAATGCAATTATTCGCCGCGGAAGATGGTTGCCTCGGAATGGCTCCCTGGAACTCGGACGCGCAAGAACAATGTTTGCGCAGCAAGAAACGGCAAAATGAATACAGTCTCAATCGGTATCCGCGAACGATTTGAACTCAACATCCCTATCTTTCCGCGACATTTTGGAAGTTCTATCGAAACCACTTCGCCGATCCCTTCGTCAACGAGTGAAAAATCTCGTGGAGTAAATCCGCGAGGGATTGAACATCGCGCATCCGGCAGAGGTCCATCTCGGAGCTCTTTCTCCCGGCTTTTGGCCCATGCAGGCGGGGCGGTGTGCTTTTTTTTCTCGGTCGCCATTCACGCGGCTTCGAATGTCTATCTGATCGAAGTGCCGGACTACGACTGGCACATGGGCTGTTTCGGGACCGCCACGGGCAATCTCATCGGCTTTTGGGATCGGCATGGATTTCCCGAATTCTACAGTGGTCCGACAGGGTCCGGTGTTGCGCCATTGAACGCTTTCGGCTCGAACTCCGGGATTCACGCCTTGTGGGCCAGCGAGGCCGGAGTTGATGGACGGCCTTCGGACAAACCGGGCCACGTGGAGGATTACTTCTTCAGTTACGGGAGCACGGAGCTGGACCCGCATGTCCTCGCAGGCCGTGCCGAACACGAGCCGGATTGCATCGGCGACTTTATCGGACTCAGCCAAAACAAATGGAAGAATCTGAACGGCGAGTGCGACGGCAACATCGACGCTTACTCGTTCGTCTATTGGGACAGCTCCGGAGAGCGGCGCGTGAATTTCACGCCTGGCGTGGAGGCGGGTTGGCCGGCGCGCGATATTCAGTCGGGTTTGCGGGCCTGGACCCAGTATCGCGGTTACGATGCAGATGTGTTTACGCAACTGAGCGACTTCAATCCAGAGGTTCCCGCTGGGCGGGGTTTCAGTTTCCAGGCATTGAAAGCCGAAATCGACGCAGGTTATCCGGTGCTGCTGTTTCTCCAGGATTACTCCTCCAAATCCCGCTCCTTCGCCGGGATGGACCGAGGAAATCCCTTGATCCACGGAATGCTGGCTTACGGGTATTACGAGTCCGACGATGGAAAGCAGTTTGTGCGTCACCGCAGCAGTTACGCCAGTGGCGACAATCTTTTTGGCGTGTGGGCTCGCGGAACGATTTGGCACTCCATTCTGCCGCTCCGCGGGGTGATCGGATACCATCCCCTTCCTCGGATCAAGGAGATCGTTCACGAAGCCGGCGAGTTGACGATTCGCTGGGACGGGCCGGATACGGAACTCTACGATGTGGACACCGGCGTCAAAACCAAGCTCCATTGGTATGTGGTAGAAAAGGCGACCTCACTGACAGAACGTGATTTCGCGCCGATCACGCAAGCGACGACCGACCACTCCGCCACCTTCTCGATTCCCGAGGGGGAACGCGCGTACTTTCGGGTGAGTTTGCTGCCTCCGCTGAGCGGAGACGAAGACCTATGAACATGAAAACACGACTGACGATTCGCCGCGGGTTCACCTTGATCGAATTGCTGGTGGTCATCGCGATCATTGCCATTTTGGCCAGCATGCTGGCACCCGCCATCAGCAACGCCAAACAACGCGCCAAACAAGTTCAGTGCCTGAATAACCTGAAACAAATTGGGCTCACCACGCTCATGTACGCGCAAGAGAACGGCGGCCGGCTCCAGCTCAATGATCCGCTTCACGCGGGTGTCACCTGGGCGGCGATCCTGAGCACCAATCAAGATCTCAAACCCTTCGAAGTATTCCTTTGTCCCTCGTACCCTCCCCGGCAGTTCACAAACTGGATTCGCATTTACGGAGTCCGGTTGGACCCGCCGCCCGAGTACAGCCGCGGCGAACTGCAAGAGTTCCTGCACCTGGAAAGCATCTCCAAACCGGACGAGTACCTTCATGTCGCTGATACCACGAGCCGGGGACGCAGCGGCATCGGCGCCCAGCAGTTCTATTATTTTCGCTCGGCCAGCGAAAAGGAAGTCCATGCCCGGCACGGCCATAAGGCGGACGGCCTGTTCATCGACGGCCATGTGGAAAGCTGCGCGCGAAAACGGCTGGAGGGATTGGGAATCGCGGCGCTGTACGAGGCGGATACGGTTCCGGGGTATTTCCAATGAGGACCGCCCTCAAACTGCTCCTGGCAGTTGCCATCCTCACGGTGTCGGCGGTTGTCGGAGGGAAGAATCTCTCGTTCTTGCTCGATGGCTCGCCTCGGCGCAAGGCACCTGACCGCCGCGAAATTGCGCTGCGTGTCCTCGGTGAATCCTTGGCCGGCGAGTTCGCCGGACAAACCGCGTTGATCATTTCAAATCCGTTCACCCGGCAACCGAGTCAGCCGCGGGAGGTGTACGAGTTTGAGGAGGCAGGCGTCCGCGGGCTGAAGGAAGGTTGGGGCGGAAGAATTCAACTGCGAGAGATCGTATTTCCGGATTTACGTCCTGAGGCTCTGACGCACCCTTCCGCCGCACTCATCGATCCGCACACGACCACTCCCTTGAGCTTCTTGACCGCGCCAGGCGCCTGGGATTCGCTGCTCGCGAAATATCCGGACGCGGATCTGGTCGTGAGCCTCATTGGCTTGCCGGCCGACCTTCGGAGCCTCGAAATCTGGCGGAACCTAAAACCTCGATTCGCGCTCCTGTTTCCTGATTTGCGCATGATCGGAAACTGGGCGGAAGTCCAGCGCGCCGTGCGGAGCGGCAAAATCGCCGCGATGGTTTTGCAAAAACCCGGATCGCCGCCCGAAGCGGCAGGAATCGCATCGGATTACCGAAAAGAATTCGATCGGCGGTTCGTTCTGGTCACTGCCCGAAACATCGACGAATGGAACGTGGGATTGGAGAAGTCCTCACATTGACCGATCCCCACTTGAAAGAGTGCGGTGAGCCACGGTTCGTAGTGTTTCTATATGCAGTACTCGAGGCCCATGGTTCCGCACATCGCAATGCGAGGTATCGAGAACGGAGTGAATCCAGCACCGATTCCATAAGTAGTTTTCGCAAGCGAACAAGACTCGCGGTGGGGCGAGACTCCCGTCGCGTCCTGACTTTGTTGCCGGCAGAGCTTCCACGGCTCGACAGGAGTCTCGCCCCACCGGGGTTGGCGGAGGTTCGCCGCGATGCGTTTTTCGCGGTTTCGCCCGCTCTCTTGAGGTTGAGTCGTTACTGAACCACAAACTCCGTGATGAAGACTTCTTGGACGGTGCCGGGTCCCATGATGTCATTGAACCTGGCCATGAGTTCGGCACGGAGGAGGTTTCTGAAGCCGGGCTGTTCAATGTCGTCCAGGGTTTTGTTGGCGATCAAGGCTGAAGCCGCATCGAGCAGCCGGTCGTGGTTTTCATTCATGCGCTCGATCAATTCCGGATGCTCTCCCACCAACGAAAGGCGCGCCGCGGCGAACCGAGCGGCACCCGCCCGGGCCAGGTTGAGGACGATCTTGTCGGCCGCCGCCTCGTCCCGGGCCTCTCCCTTCCAGTCCAGCACGACGATCCTGTCGTAATCTTCATCGCGGCCGGAACCTTTCAGGTGATAGGCGATCGTGCGGCGTGTTAGGGGCACGGGAATTTTCGTATTCCGTTTCGCAAATAACGCTCGGCTTCGCGCTTTGCCTTCCTCTGTCTGGCCGCGTGGCGAGGCCGCCGTGGCGGGCTGGCCGGGCTTTGCGCCCTCGGGACCTTCCGCCAACGCGCCGTCGATTCGCTCTTGGAGCAGACGGAGTTTGATCGTTTCGTAAATCCTTTGCTGAGTTTCCAGGTTACGCTTGGCCTGGAAATAGGGACGAAGCTTTTCCATCTGCGCGGCTTCCTTCTCCCGAGCTTTCTTTTCTGCCTCGTCCAAGGCAGCGATGCGGGCTGCTTGAACAGCCGCCTGGGTTTGCAGACCCTTCAGAATTCCGTCCACGCGGGCGTCGATTTGCGCGTTCAGGCTGGCCATCAAGGAGGACAGTTGCACGATCTTGGGATTGTTTTCGCCCAGGTCCTTGACGTAGGCGGCAAACTCATTCTCGGTCATGGCGAGCTTGCTGAGGAACTCCGTCAAACCAGTGTCCGGAGAGGCTGTTGGGATGACGTGGCGTTGCGCTTCCTTGGGCATATCTTTCAGCTTTTCAAAGAGCGTGTTGTACTGGGTGTAGAGCGACTGTGCCATCACCCGGTCGCGGTCAATCATCCGCACGGTCTCCGATTCCACACTCTGAGATGAGGGCGCCCTATCGTTGGAGTCGGAGACCTGGAGGTCCTTTCGCAGTTGATCGACTCTGGCCTGGCTTTCTTGCAGCTTGCTTTCTTGCCGCATCAATTCCTGTTCAAGCCATCCGATGGTCGTTGGAGTTCTTGCGCCCCTTGGAGATTCTTGCTCAAGCCGCTCCACGGATGCGGCTGACTCAGCAGCGGCGCTTGCCACGCTGGCATTCCTCTCCGAAGGGCGTGTGAAGGTGAAACTCCGAGATGATAAGGGGACAATGGATTGATCTTCCGTGCTGCTCTTTTCCGCGGCGCGCGTGAAGGTGAGACAGCAAACAACAGCTACCAGGCCAACGCCGAGAGCCAAGGCCAAGCGGTTCGCAGGTTTGAATTGTGCAATCATGGTGATTCTCCTTTGGATTTCGCTTTTGCGGTGAACGACCGGAGCCAGGCTCGGAGAAAGCCCGGCCATCGAGAAATTGTGGGCCAGTTTGATCAGCGTGTTTCCGTAAAGGCGGCGCCCGTCCGGGTCGAGATGCGTCATGACCATTTCGTCACAAACCAACTCGCGATCCGCTCGAAGCCGGCGCATCGCCAACCAAACCAGCGGATTGAACCAGTGCAACGCCTGGACCAAGATAATGACCCAATTCAGCAGAATGTCGCGCCGCCGGAGATGGGCCAGTTCGTGCAGGAAAACGAGGCGAAGTTCCCGGTCCTCAAGACGCTGGGAAATCTCCGCCGGCACCAAGAGGCGGGGCGTCAGGAATCCAAACAAAGCCGGCGTTTTGAGCCAATCTGCGGACCGCACCTGGACCCTGCGGGTCACGCGCATCGTCTTCTTGGAGTCCTCGAGCAAGCGCGTGATTCTGGAGTCCCGGATGGGCTCCATCGTTGTCACCCACTTGGCGAAACGGCGGTGCCGTTCCAACATTCCGAATAACAAGAGACCGGCGCCGCAGGCCCATATCCATTTCGGCGCCGCCGCCAACTGGAATCCGACTCCCTCGGCTAGAGGCGGAACCGCGGACACGATGGAGCCCCCTGTTGGCAAGGATTGCCGAGGAGACGAAGCGTCGAGCCCCTGATCGGGCTTCATTTCCGTCGGGGCGGTCAGGTCGAGCAATGATCGGGACGTGTCTAGCGTGGTAGGGACGGGTCGCCTCGCCGTCCGCGCCGCGTCCAGCGGCGCAACCGGAAGTTTCAATAACGCGGTTTCGCGGGAGACCGTTCCGCCCGCTGCTGCGCGGGCGGGGACATCGCGGCGCGATGTCACTACCAGGCTAAGCACAGCCAATGCTCGGCGTTCCAAGGTCCGCCACCAGTTCAGGATTGACGCCGGAGCGGTCGAAAGTTCCGAAGGCTGGGACTGGACCGGGGCGGTGGAATGGGCGACGAGCGGGTCCCTCAGATTGAAGATGCTGAAATGACTGGCCGGAACATCCGGCAGAAGCAAACGGATGAGGACCAGAAGACTCAAGACATATTGCCACCGAGAACCGAGCGACCGGCGGAAAAGTCTTTGAACCATCCACACCAGCCCGATCAGCGCAGAAGCCTGGAGTGAGGTTGTCCAGGCCCAGCGAAACGCCGCATCGAACGATTGGCCAACGTCGGCAACGCTCATGGTTGGTTGTCCTCGAGGATTCGTTTCAGTTGCTCGATTTCTTCAGACGAAAGCTTTTCGTTCTTCAAAAAGCAGGCCAGAAATGGGGCGACCTCGCCGTCAAAGAATCGGCTCAAGAACGAACGCGTGGCCGCCCTCAGACAATCTTTCGCTTCCACCGAAGGACGGAATGAGTACTCGCGCTCGGTTCTGTCGCAAACCAGGGCGCCTTTTTCCACGAGCCGCGCGAGGAGCGTATGGATGGTCTTGGGCTTCCACGGCGCCTTGGAGGCGAGCGCCTGGACCACTTGGTTTGTAGTGAGCGGAGCTTTCTCCCAGAGCGCCTTCATCACGACCCATTCGGCATCCGAGATTTTAGGCATCGGGCAATGCGCCGACTTTGGCTTTCTTTCGGATTTCCTCTTTTCGGCGGTCATGGGGCGAATCTCCGGAGGGATGCAGTCCCCTTCCTGGAGGGGCGAAATGAAGGTTGGTGAGACGTGAGTAACATTCAAATCCTACACATGTAGGATAAATATCCTACATGTGTAGGACAATCAAGCCGAATCTTCGTTCAATTCATTCAGGCTTGAAACGGCGGTCCTTCGGACATCAAAGAAACGAAAGAACGAAAGCTGAGCCGATATCGAGAAGTGCTTTCCGGGTGGAACAGGTCACCGGCCTGTTGCGGCGGGCTGCCAACCACCGGCCATTTTGGCGGCAAGTGGATCTGGCTTGCGTGGCGCAGATTTTCAATCTGCCGTATCGCAGGATTGCATCCTGCGGGGCGTCGAAACGTTTGGACGCGTTGGGATGGGCCAACGCCCTGCCGATTGCAAATCGGCGATACAGCAGAGTACAACTCTGCGCTACGATGCAAGGCGCCCCAAGCAGGTACTTCTTGGCGGCAGGTTGCCGCCAAAAACGGGCTGGTCGCCCGTTCCACCCGTTCTTTAGACAGGCGCTAAGGAAACAAACCACGAACCCGCTTCGCCTCTTGCACTCTTCTGACCCCCAGGCTCAAGGCGGCCAGCCGCATGGAAATCTTGCGCTTCCGGCTCATGGTCAAGGTTTGGACGAAAGCGCCTTCAAGGATTCGGAATAACTTGTCGGTGACTTCCGTCTCTGTCCAAAAGAAGCTCTGCAAGTCCTGGACCCATTCGAAATAGGAAACGACCACGCCGCCCACATTGCAGAGGATATCGGGAATGACGAAGATTTCAGGGCGCTGTTCCAGAATCGCATCCGCCTCCGGTGTGGTGGGGCCGTTGGCGGCCTCGGCGAGGATGCGGCACTGAATCTTGGCGGCGTTGGCTTCGGTAATTTGGCGTTCCAAGGCCGCCGGCACCAGGATGTCGCAGGGTGTGGTCAGGAGTTGTTCGTTCGTGATTGGTTCCGCCTCGGGAAATCCGGCCACGGTTTTCTTTTGGGCAACGTGCTGCTCCAGTTTCCAGAGATCGAGCCCGCGATCATTGAACAGCCCGCCATTCACGTCGCTGACGGCAATGATCTTAATCCCGTACTTGGCAAGGGAAAAGGCCGCAACGGATCCGACGTTCCCGAAACCCTGGACCGCCGCCGTGGCGCCGGAAGAATTCAAACCCACGGTGTCCATGCTGCGGTTGATGAGATACCCGACGCCTCGTCCAGTCGCCTCGCGGCGACCGACGGATCCGCCCAGGCCGACGGGTTTGCCGGTCACGATGCTCGGCACCGAATACCCCATGTGGACCGAATAGGTGTCCATCATCCAAGCCATCGTTTGTTCGCTGGTGCCGACGTCCGGTGCCATGATATCGACTTGCGGCCCGATGAAAGGGATCATTTCCTGCGTGTAACGGCGCGTCAGGCGTTCGAGTTCCGCCGGAGACATGGAGCGCGGATCGCAGGCGATCCCGCCCTTGGCCCCGCCGTAGGGGAGACTGGTCAAGGCGCACTTCCAGCTCATCCACATCGCCAGCGCGGCCACTTCTCCCAAGGTCACGTCCGGATGATACCGCAAGCCGCCTTTTGTAGGGCCGAGGGTCAAGTGATGTTGAACACGGTAACCTGCGAAGACTTCCACCGATCCATCGTCGCGTTCGATCGGCAGTGCGACGGTCATGGACCGCTTCGGAAACTTGATCCGAGAGCGTTCCGATTCCGGAATCTGCAAATGGTCCGCCACCAAATCGAACTGGCGGCACGCCATTCTAAAAGTGGGATGATCGTAAATTTCCACGGCGGGAAGTTACTAAAGCATACACGCCAATGGAACTTTTTTGGTAACCGCGGAGGGATGTGATCTGAACAGATTCCCTTTGTTTGGGAGCGTTGCCCCATGATCTAGGGAATTGGGTGATTGGCCCCACTTGCGTAACTCTCCATGAACCTCAGTTCTTCGCTGTTTTCAATGGAATCCGGAACGCCGAGTGCGGAGTACCGAAAGACGAATGTCGAAAGAAATCCCAATGACGAATGCCAAACCCACCCGCACGGTGGTGAATAATCCGGCGTTCACAGACGGTTATTCGTCGCGTTCCCCCTCACCCCGGCCCTCTCCCTCCGGGAGAGGGAGAATCGATTTCCGCGTGGGGAGGGGACACAACCGGCGTCTGTTTTTCATCCTTCGGATTTTGCCCGATCGTCTGGCCACCGGAATCAGCCAGCAACCAGCAACTGGCCTGATTTCTGCGGAGGTTTTGCCCAGTGAACCCTTGCAGCGTTCAGTCAACTCAGTCAAATCAAGATCATCGCTCGGGTGCGTGACGCGAAAGTAACCACTCTCGGTTACGCGATGGCTTTTTTTTGCAAATAGTCAATATGGTAGGCGCGGCCCCAGCATTAATCCCACCGATTTCCCAATAACGCGCAACGC
>JACQWK010000063.1 GCA_016209525.1 Verrucomicrobiota bacterium | reverse complement strand
GTGGCGGCGCGCGGCCATCCTGGCCGCTGCGGCCCCCACAACCTGCGCGGCTCGATTATTCCCAGGCCTCCCGGAAGAACAGAACCGCTGCGGCCTGGAAGGCCGCGCTCCGCCTTCCACCGACAACTTCGGGATGCGCCCCTGCGGGCTCGCTTTGAAGAGAAGAACGGTCTAATCTGCGTTAGACAACATGCGAAATCCTGCCAGTCCAACTGACTCATCGTCCCTCAGCGCGGCCGAGATGCCTCGGAAGTTTTCCATGAACCTCAAGGTGGGGCGAGACTCCTGTCGAGCCCTGGCATTAGTTCGGGCAAAAACGTCAGGGCTCGACGGGAGTCTCGCCCCACCAGGGAACCGGTTCATGGCCCCAATGCGCGCACGAAGTGCTGGGAGACTGCTTATGAACCTCGGAGCGCGAATCTTCGATCGGACGCAGCTTTTTGTGCAATCCAGTTCGCGCCGGATCGAAGACCCGGGCTCCGGTTTTGGGGCGGCTTGCACGCTCAAAGTTCGGAGCGTTCTCGTCTTTGGGTGCTTGGCTGGACTGCTGGCCGTAGCTTTAACCGTGACCCCGGCGAATGCGCAAACCGGTGCCAATGATAAAGCCAACGAGTCGAGATCGAAGCCCAGAACAGTCGAATCGATTGTGGAGGCAACACGCCTATCGGTCGTGACCGTGTCTCACTCGGGACGAGATGCTAAGGAAGCCGGCGTTGGCTCTGGCTTTGTGGTTTCGCCCGACGGACTGATCGCGACCTGCCTCCATGTCATCGGCGAAGCCAGGCCTATCGTCGTTCGATTCCCTGACGGCAAACGATACGATGTCGCCGAAATTCACGCCTGGGATCGAAAGCTCGACTTGGCTCTGGTCCGAATTGACGCCAACAAATTGCCGCCTTTGCCACTCGGCGATTCCGATGAACTCAAACAGGGCGCGCCCGTGGTCGCCATGGGCAACCCGCTCGGGCTTGAGAATAGCGTGGTGCAGGGCGTGGTGTCCGCGAAGCGCGATTTCGAAGGCGTTCAGATGATCCAGCTCGCCATCCCCATCGAAGAAGGAAACAGCGGCGGACCGTTGTTGGACATGCAGGGGAACGTGCATGGAATCTTGTCGATGAAATCCGCTTTGTCGGGCAATCTGGGTTTCGCCATTCCGGTCAACGCCCTGAAGTTACTCCTGTCCCGGCCCAATCCCGTCCCGATGACGCGGTGGCTCACCATCGGGGCTCTCAATCCGAAAGAATGGCTTCCGCTGATGGGCGCCCGCTGGACGCAGAAGACCGGCCAGATTCGAGTCGATGGTCTTGGCCAGGGTTTCGGTGGCCGCGCGCTTTGTCTTCATCAGAAACCTGTTCCGCGGCCGCCTTATGAAGTGGCCGTGAGCGTGAGGCTGGATGACGAAGCAGGAGCGGCAGGCTTGGCGTTCGAGTCGGATGGCGACCAGAGGCATTACGGTTTTTATCCCAGCGCGGGGAATCTGCGCTTGACCCGTTTCGACGGCCCGGACGTATTCACTTGGACGATTCTGAAAGAGGTTGCCAGCCCGCATTATCGGCCCGGCGAATGGAATCGCCTCAGGGTTCAGGTTGAGGAGGAGGCGCTGCGCTGTTACGTGAATGAAAAGCTCGTCGTGGAATTGAATGACCGCAACCTGCGCGGAGGCAAAGTGGGTTTGGCCAAATTTCGCGCCACGCAAGCTTCCTTCAAGAACTTTCAATTGGGAACCAACCTCGGCCCTTCCGAGCCACCCTGGCCCGCCGATTTCATCTCCGCAGTGGCGGCGCAAATCAACTCTTCAATCCATAAGCTGGATGCAGAGCTGATCTCCAAACTTCGATCCCATCCCCAGGCCGGCCGGTCCGTCCTCACGGAACGCGTCCGCGCCCTGGAACAGCAGGCGGCCGAACTCCGCGAATTGGCCGCCACCCTCCACCGGGAGGCCGTGCGAGACGAATTGGTCAAACTCTTCAAAGCGCCCGATGAAAGAGTGGACCTGTTTCGCACCGCCATGTTGTTGGCCAAACTGGACCTGCCGGAACTGGATATCGAATCGTACCAACGCGCGCTCGATGATATGGCCTCTGAACTGTCTTCCAAGTTGCCGGCTCAAAGCGACGACCTCGCGAAGCTCCAGGCGCTGAAAGAATTTCTGTTCGTGGAAAACGGATTCCACGGCAGCCGCACCGATTACTACAACCGGGCCAACAGCTACCTGAACAGCGTGCTCGATGACCGCGAAGGAATCCCCATCACTTTGTCGGTCCTGTTCATAGAACTCGCCCGGCGGATTGGGCTGGAAAACGTCGCCGGCGTTTCGCTTCCCGGACATTTCATCGTGAAGTACACGCCAAAGGAGGGTGCGGAGCACATGCTCGACGTGTTCGATGGCGGCAAGCGGCTCACTGTTGAAGAGGCCAGAGCCATCGTCACGGCCACCGGCAGGCCCTTCCGTGATGCGTATCTTCAATCGGCCCCCAAAAGCGAAATTATCGTGCGAATGTTGCGCAACCTGGCTGGGATCGCGAGGGGGGATGAATCACCCTCCGGTGCTCTTCGCTACCTGGACTTGATCCTGGCGCTGGCGCCAGATGCCACGGAGGAGCGTTTGGAGAGAGCCATGATTCGATCGAGGCGCGGCGACCGTTCCGGGGCCAAGGAAGATCTCAAATGGCTTTTGGACAATGAACCTCCCGAAATCAACCTGGATCGCGTGCGCGAGCTCTATCGGTTGTTCTGAGCGGCGAGTTTTCCGTAGCCGCTGTTTATGGTCCGTGTAGCCTGTCTTGCGGCCATCGTTCGCGTTACGGCACAAGTCGCGCTGGGCCGTCATGATTCAACCCACAATCAAAGTGAAGCCGCCAAGTCCTCGCGTCTTGGCGTTTGCTTTTCGCTGAATAAAGACGGCTCAGCTCAACGGAATTCGATCCGCACGCGATAGAACCGCTGCGAGGTTGTGGCAGACGGGTCTGTCAAGACTCTCACTGCGCCATTGCCGAGCACGGAGGTCAGCGGCTTCCAAATTGGCTCGGCGAGAGAATCCTTGCATTCAAGCACGTAAGTTTTGCCGCTCGATGTGGCCACCGACACTTGGAACGTACGATCGTGCCGATTGGGCTGGAAGAGAGGAACACTCCCTGTTTCGGCGGTTACGACGAAGTTCTCGTTGAGAGCACCCGTTTTGGCTGTGTCGCTCCGGTTTGCGATGCGGACTTCGGCGGGCAGGTTGGGCGAAGGCGACGTGTCATCGTTGGCAATTGTCCCAACGCCTTGGCCGTCGGCGATTGTTGCACCGACTGGATTGCTGAGGCTGACCGAGAAAGTCTCGTCAGGCTCTACGGCGGAGTCTCCGATCACTTGAACCGTCACGGTCTTGGATGTTTCGCCTGGCGCAAAGATCAGCGTCCCAGAATTAACGGCGTAGTCGCCACTATCGGCAGTCGCGGATCCGTCCCACGTAGCGAAACTTGTCCTCACCGCGTGGCTACTCGCCGCCGATAACGTCACAGTGAACACGGCATTCACACTGCCGGAGTCGCCTTCTGTTACGGAAACATCATTGATTGAGAGCGCAAGCAACGAAATCCCGGAAGCCATTCTGAGCGCCAAGCTGTGATACGTGCCAGCAGCCATTTCAACCACGCCCGAAAGATCAGAAGGGACCGTCGGCGCCTCAGAACCCGAAATGGCCCAAGTGAAGACCATGCCGTTATTCTTCAAAGCCAGGCTGTGATACGATGCCGCCGCGATCGCCATCCAGTCTGATCCGGGCGGCGGCTCACCCGTGTTAGTGCCCCAAGTGATGATTGTGCCGTCACTCTTCAAGGCAAGGTCGTGCCAGTTCCCAGCCGCAATCGCTCTCACTCCAGATAACTCAGTGGGCACACTCGGTTCAAAGCCCCACGCCACGATCGTGCCGTCACTCTTCAAGGCCAGGCTGCGAGATGCGCCAGCCGAAATCGCGACCACTCCCGACAGTCCCGCGGGCACTTCCGTCTGTCCGAGAAGGTTCCGGCCCCAAGCCACGACGGTGCCGTCGCTCTTCAACGCCAGGCTGTGCCAACCCCCGGCCGATATGCCAATCACACCCGACAGGGCGACCGTCGGCACGGTCGCTTGGCCTGAGTCATCGAGTCCCCAAGCGACGATCGTGCCGTCACTCTTCAAGGCCAAGTTGTGCCACTTTCCCGCCGAAATCGCGATCACGCCCGAAAGTTCAGCGGGCACGCTCGTCTGACCAGAACCGTTGTCGCCCCAAGCCACCACCGTCCCAACGCTCATCAAGGCCAGGCTATGCCAATTTCCAGCCGATATGCCGATCACGCCCGAAAGCGCGGCCGTCGGCACCGTCGCTTGGTTGTGGTCGTCAAGGCCCCAAGCGACCACGGATGAAAACGGCGTCACTGTCAACTTAGCCTCTCGGCTTTCCACCCGGCCAGCCAAGTTGGTGACCACGACGCTGTAGAGAGCGTCGTCGGACAATTGGACGTTGGCCAACGTGAGGGTAGCGCTGGTGGCGCCTGAGACATTCCCCTGATTCACAAGGTTGGTGTCGTTTCTGCGCCATTGGTGCTGCAAAGGCGGGCTGCCAGAAGCCAAGACGCTGAACGCGGCTGAACCCCCTTCTGCGCCGGTCAGGTCTTGCGGTTGGCTCGTGATTGCCGGTGGGGTAATCCCGGCCAGGATCCAGAAGGTCTGTGGAGCGGATTGGTTCACGCCGCCTAAATTCGTGCCGCCGTTGTCCCTCAATACCACCGTCACCAGGCTGATCCCGCTGACATTAGTCCGGGGCTGGAAACTGAGGAGGCCCGTCGGGGTGATCGCCGGCAACACCGCGAACAGGTTCGAATTGGCGGGCGTGGCGGTGAAAGTCAAGGTCTGGCTCGCTTCGTTGGCCGGCCCTTTCGAAATGTTTACCACGAAGTTGGTCAACCGCTGCATTGGCGCGTCTTCCGGCATCGTCACCCGGTTCGTTGATAAGAGGAAACTGGGCGGGTCATTCACCGCCTGGGCGGTCAGGAGAAAACTGTTGGTCGTCAGTCCACCGGCCAGATCATTGGCCAGGACGCTGATCGTCGCCGTCCCGTTGGCATTGGCCAACGGGGTTATCGTCAAGAGACGGTTAGTTGGCCCGCCGCTGATCACCAAGCTGGCATCGTCCACTAAATCTGTGTTCGAGGAGCGCGCGGACATCAGCAGGCTGGCCACCGCGGTGTCGATATCGCCGACTGTGAAGTTGACGTTGGTCGTTTTGTCCTCCGGCAGGGTGACAGCCTTGAGGCCGGTGATCATCGGCGGGTCGTTCTGCGGTGTCACGTCGATGGTGAAGGTCTGCCCGTCGGCCCGGTTGGTCCCGCCGAGCGCCGTTCCGCCGTTGTCCGTCAACACCACCGTCACCACGGTGGTCCCGTTGACGTTTGTCCGGGGCTGGAAACTGAGGAGGCCCGCGGAGGTGATCGCCGGCAATACCGCGAACAGATTCGAGTTCGCGGGCGTGGCGGTGAAAGTCAAGATTTGGCTCGCTTCATTGGTCGGCCCTTTCGAGATGTTCAGCACGAAGTTGGTCAACCGCTGCATCGGCGCGTCTTCCGCCGCCGTCACCAGGTTCGTTGATAAGAGGAAACTGGGCGGATCGTTCACCGCTTGGACGGTCAATAGAAGATTGCTGATCGTAAGTCCGCCGGCCAGATCATTGGCCGTGACGCTGATCGTCGCTTTCCCGTTGGCATTGGTTAATGGGGTTATGGTCAGGAGCCGGTTGGTCGGGCCGCCGCTGATCACCAAGCCGGCATCGTCCACTAAATTTGTGTTCGAGGAGAGCGCGGACGTCAGCAGGCTGGCCACCGCGGTGTCGATATCGCCGACTGTGAAGCTGACGTTGGTCGTTTTGTCCTCCGGCAGGGTGATAGCCTTGAGGCCGGTGATCATCGGCGGGTCGTTCTGCGGCGTCACGTCGATCGTGAAGGTCTGCGCGTCGGCCCGGTTGGTCCCGCCGAGCGCCGTTCCGCCGTTGTCCGTCAACCCCACCGTCACCACGGTGGTCCCGTTGACGTTTGTCCGGGGCTGGAAACTGAGGAGGCCCGCGGAGGTGATCGCCGGCAATACCGCGAACAGATT
>JACQWK010000645.1 GCA_016209525.1 Verrucomicrobiota bacterium | reverse complement strand
GGCTGATTCACAATCACGGCCAGGCGCCCGCTGGCTGCGTCGTTCAGGTTCACGGGTCCAAGCTGCAGTCCGACCGGAGCGCCGTTGGCCAGTGTGACCCGTGTGAAGAGCAGAAGCGTCGAATCGAAACTTAAGCTGAAACCAATCGTGTTTTCGCTCCCCTGGGGGTCGAGAGAGACCACCACATTCCCCGACTCGCCGGGCTGCAGCAGCAGGTTACTGGCGCGAACGACGGTGCTCTGGGCGGCTTGGAGTGGATTTGCCGCGCAGAACAGCAACGCGAGGCCGAGCCCCAGACAGGCCAACTTAGTGGTCATGAACGCAAATACGGTGACGTTCGTTGCGCCCAATTTGGCCTGGGGCAAGGCGCGAGGAGGGCGTATCCCCTGGAAGTGGGGCTGTAACCGACGAGCAACGCAGCCCCAGGTCAAATTCGGCGCAACCAGAAGGGCGGCAGTTCTTTTTCGGCCAGACTTCGTTGCTCGCTCCTTACAGATCCACTCCGGGATATGCTCGTCGCTCGCGCCTCGTCTGGCCGAAAAATCCCTTGCCGCGAACGTCAACGTATTTGCGTTCATGACCACTTAGGAATAAGCCCATGACTCCCGCGTGCAGGTCTTGCCATGAACCGGACGGTAGGGCTGCGTTGCTGCGCAGGCGGATTTCTGTCGATACGGCGGCGCAGCAGCACCGCCCTACCGCGTTCAAGGTCACGATTCACGCTCAAAAAAGCGTTCGCACTTTCCATGAACCAACCCACCCCTGCACCCCTCCCAGGAGGGGAACTTTCATTGGCTGCACGGTGCGTCGCTCCCGTCCCCGTGAGAGGTTCCAGGGCTGGGTTGAGTCTGCTTGCCACCGCCATCTTCGGTCTGGCTCTTCTCGTGATGGCAGGCTGCACCAAGGAAGCCGCACCGCCTCAGCCCATCGCTGTAGAACAAGCGCCCACGAGTTTGGCCGAGACGTTCAAAGATGCGGCTCCGGAACTCAAAACCCTCGTGACCGACGCCATTGGCGCCTTCGGGGCCAAGGATTACCCCAAGGCCTTGTTCGCGCTCCAGACGCTTTCCGCGCGTTCGGATTTGACGCCGGAGCAACGCGATTTGGCCACTCGCTCAATGCTGACAGTGAATCAAACCTTGGCGGAGCAGGCCAGCAGCGGGGATCAAAAGGCGCAACAGGTGCTCCAATTCCAACGGACTACCAAATGAGCACGCGTCGAGAGCCGAACTCGCTTTCAGACTTTCAACATCCGCGCAGATTCCTCAACTCAACATTGTTTCACCACGTATGAAATCGCGAACAAAAACGTTCATGGCACTGGTAATTGCGGCGAGTTGCCTGACAAGCCGTGCCCAGGTTCAAATCACTCTGCCCGCTCCCATTGTGCGGGAGACCTTCGATTCCGTAGAAGAGGGCAAGCTTCCGGCGGGTTGGTCAGTCATCAACTTTACGGACTCCCTCACGGCAGGCGAGGATCTAAACGATCCTAAGTCAGATTCCTATCTGAATTGGGTCGTCATTTCACGCCAGAGGGTTCTGGATATCGGCACGGCCGGAGGGTGGGAAGGTCCGCGCAGATTGCAGGTGGCCGCAAACCAATCCGTCAACGGGGCCTTGGTGACGAACTTGGTGGAAGGCAATTTCATTTATGCGGAGTCGGACGTGCGGGGAGGGAATCAAGTGCAGTTCCTTTTCTCGCCGGACTTCAACCTCAGCGGCAAATCGAATGTCTTTATGTTTTTTCACAGCATCTATGAGCAGAACCAGGACAGCATCGCGTCCGTCGAGTACTCCATAGACGAGGGCAAAACCTGGCTGCCCATTCTTTACATGATTGACGCCCCAGACGTCATCCGCAAGGCGGACGGCAGCATCGACGCATTTGCGACATTGAATGAGCCGCGTGGAGATGCCGCGGTCTATACGGATCCGACCACCGGAGAAGAAGTCGGCCGTGCTTACGGGCCGTTTATCGGAGTGAAGTCGAATCTGTGGTCCACCTTGGGGCCGTTCATCAGCGGACGCATCAACGATGATCCGGTCGAATCGAAACGCGTCGAGCTTTTCCGGTTGCCGCAGGCCGACAATCAAGCCAAAACGCGACTCCGTTTCGCCCAAGCGGGCACAGGGAGTTGGTATTTCGGAATCGACAACTTCGGGCTTTACTCGATCACACAAACGAAGCCAGGCCGACCTACGCTCGCTGCCACGGCTACCGTCGCTCTTTTTGGAGACGCCGTGTTGACCGGATCGCCTTTCAAAGCTAGTTCGCCAAGCCAACTCCTCGGGCTGAGCGTCTGGCAGATTTCTGACTCCGCTTCCTTCAGCGCGGAAAAAGGCCTGGCCAGCGTCCTCGAAAGCTACACGACGGGCAAGGAAGTGACTTCCCTGAGCGTGAAACTGGGCCGAGTGCGTCCGGGCGGAACGTATTACGCGACTGTTCAACACAAGGACCAAACCGGAGCTGGATCGGATTTTGCCGAGCCGGTCTCTTTCACGGTTTCGGGTTCGCTGCCGGCGGCCTTGGTATTGGAAACATTTGAGTCCGCCCCAGAAGGCGGTGTTCCGAACGGTTGGAAGGTCGAGAATCAGACCGACGGAGCCGGTGTCGGTGATGACCCCACGAATTCAAGGTCGGACACTTACCTGAACTGGGCCGTGACGACGTTTGAGAATCTTCAGAGTTTCGGCGGAGATCGCGTCAACGACACGAATGTACTCAGTGGCAAGAGCATCTATGCCGAGTCGGACACGCGCACAGGCAACCAAATCCAGTATTTGGTGACGCCCGATTTCAGCCTCGCGGGAAAGAACAATATCTGGCTCGTCTTCAAGAGCAACTACATGCAGAACCAAGACAGCCTGGGCGCTCTGGAGTACTCGGTGGACGGTGGAGCAACCTGGCTTCCGCTCCTTTACATGATTGATACCGCCGACCTCATTTTCAAACCGGATGGCTCGATCGACGCCGACAAGACGTTGAACACGACGTATGGCGACGTGGCGAAGTTATTTACGGACCCAGCCACCGGAGAGCGTGTCGCCGCGGGTAAATACTCAGACTTCATCCTGGCCAAGCCGATTGCATCGCTCAGCCCTTACATCAGTGGCCGCATCAATGACGATGCGAGAGAGTCCAAACGGATCGAACGTTTCCGGCTGTCGGCTGCCGATAACCAAGCGAAAGTCCGCTTCCGTTTTGTCCAAGCCGGCACGGGAAGCTGGTTTTGGGGAGTCGATGATTTTGGCCTCTATTCCGTGGAGCCTTCCGTGCCTGCGCGCACCAAGCCGGATGCGCCCAAGATCGCGCTGCCGGCCTCTATGACCCTCCTCGAAGCCTCTTTGACCTTCGCGGGTTCAACCTTCGTCGGGATCACGCCGGGCGACGCGAATGCTCAGACGGTTGTTCAAATCTCAACCAGTTCGACGTTCAGCGCCGGCACAGGCCTCACCAACTTAGTCGCGTCGGTTACGAACACCAACGGCGCGACCGCGCTTTCCGTTTCAACGGAACGGCTGTTCCCTGGCCAGACCTATTATGTGACCATGCAATATCAGGATCGGAATGGAGTGAAATCGGACTTCTCTGCTCCCGGCTCCTTTGCCCTGACGTTGCCCACGGCCATCGCGCTTGAAACCTTCGAATCGACGCCGGATTTCGGCGTGCCCGCCGGCTGGACAGCCACGAATCAGACCGACACCGCCACGGCAGGCGCGAATCCCGCGAGCCCGGTTTCCGATACTTACAAGGATTGGGTCGTCGTTCCGTTCTCGACTCTCGTCGCGTTCGGCGGCGGGCGCGCGGACTACACGAATGTGGTGAGCGGCAAGAGCATCTATGCCGAATCCGATAATCGCGGCGGGAACCAGGTCCAGGTGCTGCTGAGCCCTGAGTACAACCTGAGTGGCCGGAGGAATGTCTGGGTGGCCTTCAAGAGCAATTACGTTCAAAACCAGGACAGCCTCGGCGTCCTGGAATACACAACTGACGAGGGCAACACCTGGCTTCCGCTCACTTATTTGATCGACCGCGATGATGTTAAACGGGCCGCGGATGGATCGGTGGATCCCGTGGCGACGCTCACTACGACCTATGGCGACGTGGCCAAGGTCCTCGATCCGGCCACCGCCGCGCGCGTGGCGGCGGGCAAGTACGCCGACTTTATTCTGGCCAAGCCGGTCGATTCTCTGGGGCAATACATCAGCGGGCGCATCAACGACGATAAGGCCGAATCCCGCCGCTACGAACGGTTCCGTTTGACGGCGGCGGATAACCAAGGCAAGGTTCGCTTCCGCTTCGTCCAGGCTGGAACCGGAAGCTGGTGGTGGGGTATCGACGACTTCGGTCTCTACAGCTCTGGTGAAGCGCCGGCGGCTGCGCTGGCGGCCACTCGGCAGGGCAATAACGTGGTCATTTCCTGGACCGCGAGCGGTACGCTCCAAGCGGCAGACGAAGTGATCGGGCCGTGGACTGACGTCCCCGGAGCCAAGAGTCCGCAAACGGTTGCGATTGCGGGTCTGCGCAAGTTTTACCGGCTGCGGCCATAATTCTCCTTCGAGTCGAAGGATCGAGCGGGTTTTGGAGTTTGAAACCGTGTGTCACTCCAGAACCCGCTTTTTTTGTCGCAGAGCGTGTCCGGAGCATCGATTCTCGGCATCGTCCTTGTCGTGGTGCTCGCAACCGAAAGGCGCTGCAATGACTCGTCATTCGCCATTCGTCATTCTTTCGTCATTAGGCCTTAGTCCTTCATCATTTTAGTCTGCGGGCAAAGCCTCACTCGATCTTGGACTCGGGGCTCAGCGGGAATTTCTCATTGAACTCCCGAACGCGTTTGCGCGCCTCGGCTAGTTGCTCGGCGTTCAACTTGCCTTCCAGATTGTTCCTGGCCACGGCCGCGTCGTTGAGGCCTCGCTCGGTTGCGAGGCTGTGCCATTTATAGGCCTCCACGAAGTCCGGTTTGACATCTTTTCCACGCTCGTAGCGCTGAGCGAGGTTGAAGCGCGCCAGCGCGTCGCCTTGTTCGGCAGCACGATGATACCACTTCAACGCTTCCTTCACATCTTTGGGCACACCCCGGCCCAATCCATACATGCTGGCGAGCGTGTACTGCGCCGCAGCGTTGCCTTGTTCCGCCGCTTGCCGGTACCACTTGAGCGCCTCCGCCTCACTCTGTGGCACGCCCTGTCCAATATCGTAGAGCACGCCAAGATTGTACTGCGCCTTCGCCAGTCCTTTCTCGGCCGCTCGCCGATACCATTGAGCGGCCTCCTTGTAGTCATGTCGAATCTGCTTGCCTTCGGAATAAAGCTCGCCAAGCAAGTTTTGCGCTTCCGCGTCCCCGGCTTCGGCTCTGGTTTTTGTGGCTTTGATCTCCGGTGACATTCCGGTGATTTTCGAGAGAGCCGCAATCTGGGGTTCGCGAGTCAGGAGGTACGTCGCGACGGCGGCGCCGAGCAGGAGGAGCGCAGCGAGCGTAGTCACGAGGACGATGGTCGAGGGCCGGTTCATCTCATTCACCTAATCAAGCCAGCCGCCGATGTCCACGAAATTTCCCAACAATTCTCAATGCAGCCGTAACGCGGACACTCCTGTCCGGGAAATCCCCGAAAACGTGCGGACAAGAATGTCCGCTTTACGGCCCGAGATTGGCTTGCATTGAAGGCGATTGATCTCTTGAGTAACTCCGGCCCGAAGGTCAGGAAAACTGAATGGACGCAGCACCAAAGCTGATCGGCAATAATCCGGTCTATGAACGCTGGCGGTGGCAGGTCTTCGCCATCACATGGCTGGCCTACGCGGGATTCTATCTCACGCGCAAGTCATTCGCCGTCGCCAAAATCGACATGGGAAAAAGCACCAGCCTGGGGCTGACGGATACCCAGATGTCCTGGATCGACGGAAGTTTCCTCACCGTGTACGCCGCAGGCCAGCTTTTCGCCGGCATTTGCGGGGACCGTTACGGCACCCGGAAAGTGATTCTGGCGGGGATGTTGGGTTCGGTTTTGGCAGCGGTGGCGATGGGCGCAACCTCGTTGGTCGTCCCCTTGGTGATCCTCTCCGGCCTCCAGGGACTTTGCCAGTCGTCCGGTTGGGCGCCTCTCACCAAGAACATCGGCTGTTTTTTCTCTCAACGAGAACGCGGGACGGTGATGGGCTTGTGGTGCACGAACTACGCGGTGGGCGGTTTCGTGGCCTCGATCTTTGCCGGCTCCATCGGCGGCTGGCTGGGGTGGCGCTACGCCTTTTATGGGCCGGCGGCGACCCTTCTGATCATCTGGATTCTGTTTCTCTGGCTGCAAAGGAACCGTCCGGAAGACGTCGGATTGCCCCCGATCGAGCAGTATCACGCCGCATCGGAAACTCCCGCACCCGTTTCCAAATCGGAGGCCGAGGAATTGGACGGTTCCTGGAAATCGATTCTGGAGGTTTTGAGGAACCCCATGGTGTTGCTCCTGTCGGCGGTTTATTTCTTCATGAAGCCGACCCGATACGCGATCATGTTTTGGGCGCCCAAATATTTGAACGACAAACTCGGCACCAATATGGCCCAATCCGGGGCCTTGGGCGCGCTGTTCGAGCTGGCCGGCCCTCTCAGCGCCTTCGCGGCCGGACTTATCTCAGACAAAATTTTCGGTTCGCGGCGAATTCCGATTTCTGTGTTTTGCCTCTTGATCTCCGCGGTCCTGGTCTATTCCTTGGACAAACTGCCCGGAACGAAATTGATGCTCGGCCTTTGTCTGTTCCTCACCGGATTCATGCTCTTTGCTCCGGATTCGCTGATCAGCGGCACGGCCGCCATCGACTTCGGTGCCAAGAAGGGAGCCTCCACCGCCGCGGGGTTGATCAATAGTTGCGGGTCGATCGGCGCCATTGCCGGCGGCACGATTCCTGGTTTTCTCCACGAACGGTGGGGCTGGAACGGAGTCTTCGTGTTTCTTTCCGTGTCCTTGCTCATTGCCGGGCTCCTCCTGCTTCCCAAGTGGAACGCGCTGCCCTCGGACAAGAAGGGCTAAAATCTCCCGGCCTGCGGCCTCGCGGACGCTTTGCAGCACACGAAAGTGAGTTTCTGCTTCTTTGCCGTGGCGGCAATCCACTTTCACAATGCTTGTATCGTCCGAATCGCCGCTGAGAAACGGAATGTTGGGACCAAGCCCGTGGCATGTGCCGCCTATTCGGCGGCTCTTCGCATTCGGAGCCGGCAGAATCGTGAAGGAGAGTTCGAAAACAAGAAAAAACCGGTCTTTGCCAAGAATGGCAATGCATCGACGCTGCCATGACGGGAAGGTGGAGGGAGATTGAACGAAAACAAATCTGATACTGATGCTTTGAATCCCATGAAATCGTCGTCATACTCGATAGGACTGGTCTGGCCTGTTCTCATCACATTGATCCTCGCACGGGACTGATCGGCAGCAATGCCGTCCATTGGCAGATTATCAGCCGGTCGGCCGAGAAAAACTCTTTGTCACGAACGTTCCCGGGTTTGCAGATTGGGGCCTTGCCCAGTCTGGCAGTAACTCCGGGGGCTATTCTCTCAAGTTTGCTCAAGGCGACCGTGAACCTGGCGACCAACCACCAGGCGGTCTTGACCGGTTCTCCTTGGGATACTCCGGAGGTGAGGAGCGCCCTCTCGAACCAAGTGGATGCGGTTACAGGCTTGATCCGCCAAGTCCAGCTTCTGAGGGCGAATCCTAAAGGGGTCGGTTCTTACAATTGACAATGGTTGGCCAATTCGCCAAGCTCGCGTTTGTCGTTGGTAAGGACCAACTATGCCCAGACCGTTGCGAGTCGAGTTTGCCGGCGCGATCTATCACCTGATGAACCGGGGAGATCGCCGCGAGCCGATCTTCCTCGACGACGAAGATCGCAAGAGCTTCCTCCACACCTTGGGCGAGGCGTGC
>JACQWK010000644.1 GCA_016209525.1 Verrucomicrobiota bacterium | reverse complement strand
GTATTACGGCCAAAATGAGACTTGCTGTCTCCATGAACCAATCAGATGGGGAGAGGGTGTCCGTAGGACGGGTGAGGGGGGTCTATCAACTTCTGAACTCATTAATATGACCAGAACGTGGTTCATCACCGGCACCGGCACTGGCGTCGGCAAAACTGTGCTGACGGCAGCATTCGCGCGCTTTCTGCGCGAGCGAGGTGTCGGCGTGGCGGCGCTCAAACCGATATCTTCCGGCTCGCGCAGCGATGCACTTGCGTTGCGGACGGCGGTGGACGGAGCGCTTTCCCTGGATGAGATTAATCCTTGGCACTTCCGAGCTCCGCTTGCGCCGCTGGTTGCCGCGCGGCTGGAGCGCAAACGCGTGCAACTTGGGGAGGTGCTGGCTCATGCCCGGTGGATCCAGGAGAGGTTCGATGCCGTCTTGATCGAGGGCGCGGGCGGAATTCTCAGTCCAATGGGAGATGGCTTCAACTCACGCGACCTCATCGTCGCCCTGAATGCGGCGCCCGTCGTCGTCACTTCGAATCGGCTCGGCGCAGTGAATCACGTGCTGTTGGTCCTGGAATCGCTCCCGCGTCCAGCCGCCAGCAAGGCCTGGGTTGTCCTCATGTCGCCTCGACGTCCTAACTCCGCGAGCCGAACCAATGCCGGGTTGCTGGAAGAGTTTCTCCATCGGCGCCGCGTGCTGGTCTTCCCCTGGCTGGAGGCGGACAAGCGCATGTTCCGCGCGTCGAGGGAACCCCGAGTGGTTCGGCTTTTGCATTTGCTGCACTGCTGCCGGCCTGGGAAGAGCGACCGAACAGCCGCATTCGGTACCCGGGCCGCCTAAAGGCGGGACTACAAACCTTCCGCGTGTAGTCCATCCCACGGTCCCCTCTGGATGAGGACGCGATGCTGGAGCGAGGATTGGGGAGCACACGCGTCCTCGCGTGTTCCGACCTGCGCCTCGCCGGTCGGATCGGATGCGTGATTGGATCGATCAATAGTGGCCTGTTCAACACGCCAGTGTGGTCGGCGAGGGCGCCGACCACTGCACGCGAGGGCGCGTGCGCTCGCCTGTGCACTGGAGGTCGCGGATCCGGGGCGAATCGAGTCCGGCCCGGAACTCTACTTCAAAGCCGCCCAGATGCGGTGCACATCGTCGTGATCCTCCAGCGCCTGAAGAAATTCCCCGACTTCCGCGCGTTGTTCCTCGCTGAGCTGCGGATACATCTTTGGCACATAGCCCGGCTCGCTCGTCACGACCGTCCAGCCGTGCTGCGACAGCCATCGGGACACGGTGTGAATGGCGGCGCGGTCGGCCACAAAACGCGCGCCGGCCGCGCCTTCCGGGATGTCATCATTCTGCGTGTGGGCAAGCGGCTCCACTTCGTTGGCGCCCGCCTCAATCGCCGCCGTCTCCAAATCCGCGTTGGGATCGGACTGATGCGCCTCGACCAGACCGACCGGATCAAAGAGGAATTTGTTGCTCCCGGCGGCGCCGAGCTGGCCGTTCCGAAACAGCACGCGAATTTCCGGGGCCGTGCGGTTCGTGTTATCGGTGAGGATCTCGACAATGACCGGGACTTTGTGCGGGGCGTATCCTTCGAAGACGACATGTTCCAGCACGAGTTTTTCTTCGCCCTGGCCCGAGCCTTTCTTGATGGCGCGTTCAATCACGTCGCGCGGCACGCTTTCCTTGCGCGCCTTTTCCACGGCGGCCGCGAGGCGCGCGTTGAGATCCGGATCGCCGCCGCCCAGCTTCGCGGCGACCATGATTTCGCGGACGAGTTTGCCCGTCGCCTTCGCTTTTTTCATCGAGGCGACGGCCCGTTTAGCATGCAGCCATTGACGCCCCATACTCAGAGGATTTCCAACCGGCACTGGATTGGGAAATGATCGCTGTAGCCTTTTTTTGTGGCGCGGTCGAATTTCTTCGGGCGTTTCTTCGCGCCGGAAGCGATCGGCGGCGCGTTGAAGATCTCCACTCTGGCCGGATCCAAACGAAGTTTTTGCAGTCCGTAAAACAGGCCGCGGGAGATCAGGAATTGATCCAACACATTGAAAGTGTGAGTGGGCGGCAGGCCTTGCGAGTCGCCGGAAAAATAATGCGTGCCTTCGTCCGAACGCGCCGCAAGCGGCCACATGGGGTTGAAGAGAAACGCTTTCTTGCCGAGATAGGCGGCCGCCACGGGTTTGTTGTGGCCAGCCGGGAACTTGAGGTCTTCCTCCAGCACATCCAGGTCTTTGGTCGCCTGAAGGTAATCGAGGATGCTTCGGTCGAAGGGTTCGTCGTTGAAATCGCCCATGACGAGGACATTGCGGTTCCAGCGGTTGGCGATGATTTGTTTTGTCGCGGGCTCATCGGGCAGGGCCAGAAACTCCGTCAGGCTGAACTTCAGATAGTCATCCACGATCCGGCCGCAACGCTCGGCGGTGGCCATGCGGAGCGGCTCGGTTTCAAAGCGTCCCTGCCGGCGGGATGGCCAGTGATTGACGAGCGCGAGCAGCTTGGCCGGGCTGTCTTTGAGTTCGAGCTCGACCTCAAAGATATCCCGGGTCGGATAGCGTAGGTGCAAGATATGATTCCGGATCGCGCTCTGCGGCGGGGTCTTGAAGACTTTGTTCGAGTAAAACAGGCAAGTATCGATGCCGCGCAAGTCCGGGCTGTCCCTGTGCGCGATCTTAAGATCGGGCCGGCCAATGGCGGCGAGGAGCAATTGAGCGACGGCGAAGTTTTCAATCTCGCAGACTCCGAACAGATCCGGACCGGCGCCGCCGTGCAGGAGTTTGATGATTTCAGCGAGGTTTTGGATTTTCGCCTGCATGACGGCGTCGGTCCAACCCTCGGCTGGCGTGAACTCCAGGTCGGTGGCGATGGGAGAAGCGGCGGTGTCGAACAAGTTCTCCAGGTTCCAGAAGGCAACTCTGATGTCAGCCATAGTTGCGGGAGGTTGAGTGATTGGCGTTGTTCGTTGGTGAGGGCGGAGAGGCCACGAACCGACTCTATGCAATCGGACTCCGGACGGTCCCGGTCCGCAGCCGGGGGAAATACGTGTGCCGGACTATCGGCACGTGCTCCAAACTTGGGCTAGCCGCGGTCCAACCGAATCTCTGCGCCTGAGGCATTGTCAAGTCGGTTTTCTTGGCCTTCATGATCCCGCTCGGTTCTTCACGATGATGAAGACAAGCTGCCCGCCGCGCGAGCTAATTCCGGTGAGCGGATTGGCACCGCGTGCGCGAACGAGCCCTACCAAGCCGCGGCGGCGCTCACATTGACACCCCGCTTCAGCGGGGTGCTTGCCCAGACAGAAGCCAATTGAAACCGTTTGAACGGTTTCAACGCGTCGCTCAGTGGTGGGATTGCTGCAGGTTGGGGACTGACCTGCTCAAAGAGCGGTGGGGCGCGAGGCATGAAAACCGTTGAAACGGTTCTTCCGACACGGGTCTGGACCTCCACCCAGCTAAAGTTGGGTGTTAATGAGAAAAACATCGCTGAATATTTGGCACGCCATAGACTCGCAGCCCTGAAAGAGGCGGAAGATCACCGGACCGAAGGATTTTGATCGGCGCCGGTTAGCACTTTCGATGCTCCTGTCGGTGGATCAAAGCGGCCAGAATCGTGTCCAAGATGTCATCAAGGCGTTTGCCCAGGTCTTCCGCCAGGAAACGCAGGACAAAATATCCGTGCTGCTGGAGCAACGCGTCTTTCCGCCGGTCGCGCCGGTACGCCTCGGCGTCTGCCAGATGTTGCGCGCCGTCCACTTCGATCACCACGCCGGTCCCGGCGCAAAACAGATCCACCTCCATCTGTCCCTGGCCGGCAAACGGGATCGGGAGTTTCACATTGAGACGGAAGCGACCCGAAGTTTCCGGCAGCGTCTCCAGCCGGCGATACAGAAATGCCTCGCTGGCGCTTCGGGCGCGTTCGGCGCCTTCGTCGTCCGGGGACGGCGCGCGCGCGGCGTGAACGAAAAGATTGGCCAACGGCGCGTCCACGCCGTCGCGAACGAGCCGGCGAACACTCGCGGAGTAGTCTCTCTTCCATTCGGGATCGATCGGCAGCGGCACTTCGGCGGGCCATCCGGGCACTGCGCTGGCGGGCAGTAGGATTGTGTAGCCGAGCGCTTCGTAGCCGCGGCATCTCCGGTCGAACATCCGCGCCAGCATGGGAACATCCAGGTCGGCATAGTCATAGACCCGCACCTCGCGCTTGCCGTCGTGGAGGCGATGGAGTCGGCCCACGTATTGCGCGATTGTGCCCCGCCACGAAACCGGCAGTGCGAGGAACAAGGTGTCCAATCGAGCATGGTCGAATCCTTCGCCGATGAATTTACCCGTGGCGACAATCACTCGGCCGGCCGCATCCGGAACCTGCGCCAGAGCGTCGAGCGCGCTCTGCAATTCTTTTCGGCCCATCCCGCCCTGCAAAGTGATCACGTGCGGGATCTCGGGCGACAGGCGCTCAGCCAGGAGCCACAAATGCCCGATCCTCTCCGTGAGCACCAGAGGGGAGCGGCCTTCACGCACGGCGCTCAAAACATCGTCGCAAATCATCTGGTTTCTCGGCGCATCATCTCCGAGGGCCTCGTACAGTTTGTGGAATTCAGAGTGCGCCTCGGCGTTGGGCGCCGGCGGCACCCGAAACCCAGTCGGACGGACGAACACGTGATGAGTGAACGGCCGAGTGACGGCTTGTTTCTTCGCATCGACCCGATATCGCACCGAGCCGCATTGCATGAAGATGATTGGGTGATGCCCATCCTTGCGGGTCACCGTCGCGGACAAGCCGGTGACAAATCGCGCCTTCGCCCGTCGAGCGACCAATTCAAAACTGCGCGCGGAGAGATGATGACATTCATCCACGATGAGTTGGCCATAAGCTCCGACGCGGTCGTCCACTTCGCTTTTGCGGACGAGGCTTTGCATGAGCGCCACATCCAGCGCGCCGGTCAGTTTTTTGCGCCCGCCTCCGAGACGCCCGATCGATTTCGCCGGCAAACCCAGAAACGCGGACAACCGCTCGATCCATTGTTCGAGGAGTTGCTGGCAGTGGACGAGAACGAGTGTGTTCACGCCGCGCTGAGCAATGAGCCAGGCAGCGATCACAGTCTTGCCAAACGCGGTCGTGGCAGCGAGGACGCCGGTGTCGTGCGCCAACAGCGCCTTCGCAGCGGCTTCCTGTTCGGGCCGCAATGCGCCGACGAACGACACGTTCAAACCAGCGCCGCGGCAGCGTTCGTCGCGGACCACGGACTTGATCTTCAGCGATTGGAGAACTTGTTGAACCTCTTCGAGACATCCGCGCGGCAAGGCGTAGTGCCTTGGGTGGTCCTCCGCGCAATGGACAATTCTTGGCTTGCCGAAGGTCGAGAGGCGCATCGCCTGCGCCCGGTAGAACTCAGGATTTTGGAAAGCTGCCAGGCGGAGCAGCCGGTTGCGAAGTCCCGGCGGGAGATTCTCTTTGGCAATATAAATTTGATCCGCGAGAACCAATTCAAGGCTATCCGGCAATGGCCCGGTGATGGGCGCTTCCTTGGGCCGGCGGGACGGCGGCAGAGACCAGGGAGGGTCGTCGTCGTCATCGCTGGTGAGAGCCATGCGCACTCCAACGATCCGCCCCTTTGCCTCGGCGTCGCGCACAACGGATTCGACGCGGCCTCGGCTGATTTGCGACACGGACGCCAGAAACGACCACTGATCTGAATAAGGCTTGAATTGGTCATCCAAGAAGACGGAATTTCCGCGTTGCCGGGGCTGCGTTTGCAGCGGCAAGGCGATCAAATTGCCGAACCCGCCTTTGGGCAGCGTGTCCTGATTGGGAAAAAAGCGGTCATAAGATTTGAAGCCAATTTCCGGACGTTGCTCCATCGTTTCCGTGAGAACAAACGAACCTAACTTTCGCGCGAGGGTGGCGGGGATGGATTCCTCAAAGAAGAACCCAATGTGGCCGTCGTTGCCGGAGCGCGATCGTTCGAGCACGGCAGGCAGGGCAAGTTGGCGGCATGTCTGGAAAAAGGCGCCCGCATCCTCCTTCCAATTCTCGCCATCGAAATCGACGGCCAGGAAGAAACAGGTCTCATCCAGGAGCATGGGGTAAACTCCCATGACAAAGTCGCGGCCTTGGTCGTCCCGTCCCGACAGATGCCATCGGACGACTTCCTCTGTGACAGGGAGAAAACGCCGGTTCGGACAATCCGCACATTTGATTCGCGGCTTCTCGCACACGCCTCGGATCCATTCATTCGCGCAAGCCGGCGCATAACCAGCCCTCCCAGTTTTGCGGCTCTCGAAGCGGCGAGGATAGACGTCGGTCCGCCCGCGAAACAACGACCGAAACAACGCGATCTTCGCGGCGGGTGGAGAGTTTTTGGTGACCGTTGTCGCGCGTGGATAATGATCGCCGGTCTCCAGCATCATTGCGTGATCTGAAATGGAACCACCTGTGGACACTTCGGCACGGTAACCAAGGCCTGCGCAGGCGTCGAGCCTGCCGTTGCCTGCGGCTGAGCCGAGGCTCAGGATAATTTCTTTGCGTCGCAGCGCAGATTTCCAATCTGCCGTATCGCAGAATTGCGTTCTGCGGCGCGCCCGAGAAATTCCAGCGCCTCGGGAGTTGTCCTCGTGTTGCCGATTGCAAATCGGCGATACAGCAGACTTCAAGTCTGCGCTACGAAAGAAGTCCGGCTGCACACTAGCAGATCGGAGCGCGGACAGCCCTGTCCGCGCGCCTTCCGCCTCCTGTGAACTAATTGCGAATAGGCCGGCAATAACTTCCAACAACTATTGCTTTATGGATCTGTCAGTCTGGAGGACAAATGGCCGCATGAGCGACGAATTCTCTGAGGAGGGTCTGAAGACAGCCTTGGCGACCACCGAGACTTGGTACGATGCCTTTGCCGAAAGTCCTGAGTTTGCGCGCCTCACCGATTCACAAAAACGAAAGGCCGGGGCCATTACGGAGTTTTTCACAAGTTACACTTACCAATATCTGGGATCAGCCCCTTCGGACTGGGACCGAGGCGACGTGGTGGAATGCTGTACGGACATTCTGCCCCGGAAAGTGTCGGCCGAACCTCCTTTTTTCGAAGCGATCGCTCCGGTTTTGAGCGCGTTTTTCGAGTTTCTGGCGAGCCAATCCCTGCTCCGAAATGGGCGCGCTTTGGCGGAAGTCGCGGCATGTCTGAACGAGCAAATCGTCGCCAACGCCGGAGACCGGAGCAATTGGGGGCCCGCCAAGCACTTTGTCATGGCGGCTCAGGAAGCCGGCGTGGACATCCAGGACGCCGCTGCCTTGAACGCCTTCATGTTGCAGTACAACTTGGAGCGGCTCGCCCGGTCCAAATCAGCGCGCGCCAGGCCATCGTCGTGGGCGTCTCCCGACGCGGCAGGACCGGCCAAAAAGGCATCGCAACCGCCGGCGGGCCGCTATGATCCCTGCCCGTGCGGAAGCGGCAAGAAATTCAAGTTTTGCTGTGAGGGGAGAGACTGAACGGGCTGGCCGCCCTGCGCAGAGCGCCTTGCGAAGAAAAATTCCGTATGATCCCGACGCGCCGCGAAACATTACGCGCGGTTGGCTGGCCCCGCTGAATCAACAATCGACCCGTGCGGCGGACTTGCTGAAGCTATTTCAAGATGTTGTGGCGGACGCCCCCCTGCCGGCTCCGGCTGAAGCGGCACTACAACTTGTTCAAGAGCAGTTTGGAGCAGGCGCAAAAATAACTTCCGGGTTTTCAGAATCGTTCCGCAACGGGAGCCTGCCCTTGCCCGAAATCCGATATCCGAAACTCGAAATCCGAAACAAACCCGAATGCCCGAAATCCAAATCTCGAAACCAAGCAGCCTTGCGGCTTCGAGAATGTCCTCCAGATAGGCGCTATCCCTCGGCCTAGATCGGAGTTGCTGTTGAAAGAATCGCGTTCTTCCGGCAGCGGTTGCGGCTGCCGGAAGCATCGCCCCACAAAAAAGTGCTTCCAGTTCTGAAAAGAAGCGGTATTTAGACTGCGCGGACTGGAGCGCAAACGATGATGAACTCGTCTGCATCAACGACCTCTTATGGGCATGACGTGCGACCGCACCTTCTCCCCATGGACCGCATGATCAGCCTAACGGCTGCGCTCCGATCGATCTTCAATTCATGGCACATCTGCGGTCCCCATGGGAAGACGCGGCCGCTCTTGACGGTTCGAGCATTCACTCTGATTGAGTTGCTGGTCGTGATTGCAATTATTGCTGTCCTGGCCAGCATCCTCCTCCCGGCTTTGGCAAGGGCAAAAGCCAAAGCCAATCAGGCTAAGTGCCAGAGCAACCTGCGCCAGATCGGGATTGGATTTCATCTCTACGCCGATGACTCAAACGACAGTTACCCAGCCCATAAAGGCTGGGGCGATGTTGGAGGTATTCAAGGGACCAATGCCGGAACGAGCACCGCGACCGCCCCGTTCACACCGGCGGAACAACGGCCTCTGAATGCTTACGTGGGCCAACCCCACGCCTTTAAGTGTCCGGCGGATAAAGGGGACTCCTATCGCTTCGTGGATCATTGCTTCTTTGGCTACGGGAACAGCTATCTCGTGGTTTGGGCGGTGGATACCTACCGGACCAAGCACCTCACCGGCGACTCCCAGTCCAAAGATCCGCTCGTGGCGCCGATGAAGTCCGGTGAGGTAAGTCGGGGAGCTGCGACCAAGATTTTTATGGGCGACTGGAACTGGTTTCTCAACCGGGACAAGAACGACAAGCGCAGCGTCTGGCACAATTACAAAGGGCAGTCCCGGAACAATATTCTTTTCGGCGACAACCACGTCGAATTCTACAAATTTCCGTCGGACCCAAGGCAATGGGAAGGCTCCCCAAGCTTGACGAACAAATGGTGGTGAGCCAGCCCGTGTGCTCCCGTTCACTCCCCGGCCCCTGTAAGACCAATGAGCGATCAAGATGAGACTCATTGCGTGAAGGCCTTGTTCGAATTACCCCTCACCCGTCCTACGGACATCCTCTCCCCATCAGATCGGGAGAGGGATGGGGTGAGCGGAGTTCGTCTCATTTTGAAGGCGAATTGGAATGAGACCGAATAGGAGCAAACGGAAAGAACGGAGCGGCGCGGAATTTCCAGGCTGACGTCGCAACTGCCGGGGGCTTCTTGACACTGCCACCGAATGGTAGGGACGCCGGGCTTCCGGCGTCCCCGCCCGCGTGCAGCGGGGTGGAACTCCAATCCCAAAGCCAACGGAGGCGTTCCAGTTGCGCCGCTGAACGCGGCGCGGACAGCGCGGGCGCTCTCTCCTTACCGATCACGGTGGCAGTGTCAAGATGCGCCCGCAATTGCCTTTGCTGGGAGAAACTGCTTGAATCGGGGAAGTCATTGGGTCCTGGGCCGGATCCAGCACAGCGCACCAGCACACGAGCCTTGCCGAATATGCCATCGCGTCCCGCATTCCATGGTAGTCCACCGCGCATTGGGACCATGAACCAGCCCATCGGTGGGGCGAGACTCCCGTCGAGCCCTGACTTTTTTGCCCGAAATAATGCCAGGG
>JACQWK010000631.1 GCA_016209525.1 Verrucomicrobiota bacterium | reverse complement strand
GTCCATACTTCTGGAATTACCACGGGCTGCCGAAGAGCTTCTTGGAGGCGCGGTCGATAAACGTGAATTAGATTTCGCCCGGGTAATCTTCACCGCTTCGTTTCGTGAGCTCAGGCTTGGGATCGAGAAGGTCGATGTGGCTCGGACCGCCATGCATGAAGAGCGAGATCATGGCGTTCGCACGCGGGGCGAAGTGTGTCGGCTTCGGTTTCAGATCGAAGGACTGGTTTGAACGGGGCACGCTGGCCGGAGTGGCGAGGAGGTTTTCTTCTTGAAGCAGCCACGCCAGGGCGACGCTCCCGAGACCCATGGCATTGCGGGCGAGAAACTGCCGCCGCGACAGGAATTGACACCGTGGCGAGCCAACGTCGAACGCCGAGTGTTGGATTGAGCTCATGCTCTGTCTTGAAAGAATCCGACGAAAAGGAGCCGGATGCAATTCAGCTTCATTGGGTAATAAACTCCGGGATGATGACTTCTTGCACCAGATTCGTTTCGAAAAGGCGGTTGACCAGGCCAATGATTTCCGAGCGCAGGATTTTTCGGAACCCAGGCACCTTCGTGTCCCGGTGCAGCTTCGCCGAGAGCAGATTGGTGACGCTTTCGAACAGAACCGACTTCTGCTCCTCCACGTTGAATTGCTCGTTAATCTTCCGTACCAAAGCGTCTGTGTTGTCTGCAGCCAGATAGAGCTGCGCGACCCCGTAACGCTTCTTTTTTCCTGGGTCAGCGAAGGTAATATAGATCTGGTTCGGCTTCGTGCTGTTTACTTTGAAGGCATTGGTCGTCACGGCGCGGGGCGGGATTCCGTCCCTCGGTTTTCCGGGGAGATACACGATCAGTCCGTCCGCCAAGGGCACGGGCAGCCGTTTCGGAGCTCCGCGAGAAGGCGCTCCCTCCTTCTGGTCCTTGGTTTTGACGGCCGCCTTGACGGCCGTTTTCTTCTTGGTGAAATAATTGAAGCCGAACCATCCTCCGCCCCCTGCAACCGCGAGAATTCCAAGCAGCATCAGATAAAACATAATCCCTCGTTTGGGCTTGGTCGGTGCCGCAGTTGTGGCTTCAGCCATGGCCGCAACTTAGCCTGAAGCACCGAGCGCTGACAATTCGAAATCAAGCCACGCAGGGGCGACCAGAATGTAGCCCGCGGCGTGAGCTGTGGGAAAACCCTCTGAATAATCTATCCGGCTGCTAACGGCGGATCGGCTCGTCCACGAGCGGATTGAACAGTCTGAACGGCAGCCCGTTGGTCGCCAGCCGGCGCACGTCGGTATGGCCGTCGAGAAAAACGAGGGAGGTGCGGCCCAAGTGGCGTTTGTCGCGAGCATGGATCATCCGCGGCTGGGAGTTGGTGCGCCCCGACGGCGAAAAAGTCGTGTGAGATTGGTCCCACACATTCCAACCGCCATAGTCGCGCGGATTCAGGGCTCCCTCGGTGTTCACTTCGAAGATGTACGCCAGCTCCGTGGCGCTGCCCGGCACTCCGGTGACCTTTTGGTAGGGCGCGGTGTCGTACTGACGGGTCGCGCGGAAGCGTTCAAAGTTGATCGTGTTGATGGTGTAGTGGAGGAAGAATGGGTCTCGTTGATTGGGCCGAGGGCGGACCGAGGGGCATTGATAAACCGGAATCTGCCTGACGAGATCGTGAACATAATTCGGGTCCCTGATCCTTCGGGTGTCGAGAGTCGGTCCAGCCACATACGGCGCCAAGAGATTGGCGAAGAAGTAGCCGTCCGCAAAGATGTCCCCAGGGACGAAATCATTGTGATCCATGGCGTACATCTGAGTGGCGAGCCCAAGATTCTTCAGGTTGCTGAAACACTTGGTCGTTCTGGCTTTGTCTTTGGCTCGACTGACCGCCGGCAAAAGCATCCCCGCCAGAATCGCAATGATCGCAATGACCACCAGCAATTCGATCAGCGTAAACGCGGGCCTGCGGGATATTTTGGACCGGCGCATAATCGTTTTCCATTCGCTTCCATTTTGATTCGGCAACATCGCGAGCCACAGGCTAATCGCACGACACCCAACTCGCAATCGCGCACCACTATGAAGAAGTTCTACGGCGCGGTAGGAACAAAGACCGACGCCTCGCGCGAGGGGAGGAATTATTCCGGTCCGCGAAGAACCTCGAAATCCGAAAGGCGCCAGGAACGCAGCGTGGAGTCACTGGGGAGGTGCCGGCTGAATCAACGAGTCGATCCACCGGATGCGGTCTGCCATTGTCTCCAGCATGTGCAGCGAAAACTGCGGAGACTGCTGCACCAGCAGGAGGAAGCGCTTCTTGTTAATCGGCGCCAGCTTGCAGTCGGTCCGCGCGACGACCGTGCCCACTCTGGGTTTGTCGCTGATCAGCGCCATTTCACCGATGACCTCTCCGCGTCCAAAAGTGCGAATTGAATTGCCGCGGATGAAAAGCTCCACTTCTCCTTCGACGATGACGTACATGACTTCGCCGGGCTCGTCCTCCCTAAAGACCGTCGTGCCGGCTTTGTACGGGATATAGAAGTCAGGGCTGCGGAAAAGGTCCATCAGTTCGAATTGGGTCGTGCTGTCCATATGAAGGGCGGTTGCTAACCGGAGCATAACCAATTCGGCCTGGCGGTTTCCAGCCTAATCTGGCGGCGCGCAATGGGTCGGTCTTGCACGGATTTGAAACGCCTCCTGGGTAGTGCAGATTTAAAATCTGTGCTACGCCCGGCACGACCGAGGACTTGCCGGCTTAACGCTTGTCACCTTTCGATGCATTCAGTTGGGCGGCAACTTTCAATCGGAGCGCGTTCAGGCGGATGAAACCTGTGGCATCGTCTTGATTGTAAGACTTCGTAGGATCGGCTTCCATGGTCGCGATGCTCGGGCTGTACAGGCTCACCGGCGATTTGCGCCCCGCCGTGATGATATTCCCCTTGTAAAGCTTGAGCCGCACGGTGCCTGTCACGTTCTTTTGGCTGTCATTGACCAGCGCCTGCAACGCCAATCGCTCCGGTGAAAACCAATAGCCGTAATAGACCAGTTCGGCGTACTTGGGAATGAGCGAATCCCGCAAGTGCATGACTTCGCGGTCCATGGTGAGGGATTCCATTTGCCGATGGGCGAAATGCAGGATGGCGCCGCCGGGAGTTTCGTACACTCCGCGAGATTTCATTCCCACGTAGCGGTTCTCCACTAAGTCAACCCGGCCGATGCCATGCTTGCCTCCGAGACGGTTCAAGGTCTTCAGGACGCCCAGAGGATTGAGGCGCCGCCCGTTGATGGCCATGCCATCGCCACGCTCGAAATCCAGCGTGAGGTACTCCGGTTTGTCTGGCGCTTCCTCCGGCGAAACGCTCAGTTTGTACATTTCCTTGTGCTCCGGCGCCGAGGCATCGAGCCAGGGATCCTCGAGAATTCCTGCCTCGAACGAGATGTGCAGGAGATTCCGGTCCATCGAATAAGGTTTCTTGGCGGTGGCTTGAACCTGGATTCTCTTGGCTTCGCAATACCGGATCATTTCGGCGCGCCCAGGGAACTGATCTCGAAAGGTCGCATCCCGCCACGGGGCGATGACCTTCAGTTCCGGCGCCAGCGAGGCGGCCGTCAATTCGAAGCGGACTTGGTCGTTTCCTTTGCCGGTCGCTCCGTGGGCGACGCAATCCGCCTTCTCCGCGCGCGCAATCTCCACCATGCGCTTGGCGATGAGCGGGCGGGCGATGCTGGTGCCCAAGAAATATTGGTTTTCATAGACGGCGCCGGCCCGGACCATGGGGAAAATGAAATCGCGAGCGAACTCCTCCTGGAGATCTTCGATGTACACCTTGGACGCGCCGGTTTTCGACGCCTTTTTCTCCAGACCTTTGAGTTCCTCCCCCTGGCCGATGTCGGCGCAGAAGGCAATCATCTCCGCGCCGTATTTTTCCTTGATCCAGGAAAGGATCACCGAAGTATCGAGGCCGCCGGAATACGCTAAAACAACTTTCATCGCGGGAGGGAATAAACGGCAATCCCACCGAATAGAAAAGAAGATTATTTGCGGCTGGGCTCGATGTGGACCAACACATCATAGACCATCGGCAGTTCTTTGCGAATGCAATCCTTGACCTGATGCGCGACTTCGTGGGCCTGCCTCACGGTCATCTCAGGATCGACCTCCAAATGCAGATCGACGAAGTGATAGTAGCCCATTTTCCGAACCAGACACTTCTCCACCGCGGTTGCGCCCGGCACACCAAGAGCGAGCAGCCGAATGTCCTCGCTGAGGGCCCGGTCGGGCGATGCGTCCATCAACTCATCCATGGCCGGCCGCAGCAGGCGCCAGCCGTTCCAGGCGATAATTCCAGCGGCGGTGATGGCCGCGATATCGTCGGCGGATTCGTATCCGGGTCCGCCGATCAACGAGATGCTGATGCCGATGGCTGCAGCGATCGAAGTGATGGCGTCGCTCCGGTGATGCCAGGCGTCGCTGTGGATCGCAGAACTCTTGACGGAACGAGCCTCCCGCAGCACGTAACGAAACAAGGCATCTTTGACCAACACGACCAGCAGGAGTACCGCCAGGGTGAACGGCGCCGGAGCCAGATGCGGAACCAACGTTTCCCGAGCCGCCGTCACGGCAATCCAGACGGCCGCCAAGAGCAGCATCGTGGCTACAACCGCTGCCGCGATCGGTTCGGCCTTGCCATGCCCGTAGGGATGATCGGCGTCGGCCGGTTGAGCGGAAATGACCAAGCCTCGCCACACCACCAACGAACTGAACAGATCGGCAAACGACTCCACTCCGTCGGCAATGAGCGCATGGGAATGTCCCAGGAGCCCCGCGGCCAATTTGGTCGCAGCCAACAAGGTGTTGACGGCTAACCCCAGAAAAGTCGCCCGCAGCCCCCTGTCGAGCCGGCTTCTCATAGCTTGTTTTGCAACCGGCCGGTCTGGTCGAAGTTCCTGCAACCTTCTGTAGTTCCGGATGACCTCGCGCTACTCATCATTTGAACTCTCCGGCCTTGCCGGGAGGAGATGGCTCGATCAGGTGGCAAAACATTCCATCCCTGAGCTTGGGCTCAAACCACGTGCTCTTCGGCGGCATGATCCCGCCTGCGTCCGCGATGGTCATGAGATCCTCGATGCTCGTCGGGAACATCGAAAATGCGCAGGCGCATTCCCCGCGGTCCACGAGCCTTTCCAGCTCTCCGGGCCCGCGGATTCCCCCGACAAACCGGATGCGTTTGCTGGTGCGTGGATCATCGATGCCGAACAGTGGCTCCAGCGCGTGTTTCTGCAAAAGCGTCACATCCAATCTCTCGACGGGATCGGTCGTGACGGCAAACCGCGGCCGGAACGAAAGTGTGTACCATTGCTTCTCCAGGTAGAATCCCATCTCGTTCTTCCGCGCGAGCGAGGCAGCGCCGGCTTTTCGTATCTCAAATATGCCGCCGAGCTTTTCCAGAGCCTCTGCGGGCGACAAACCGTTCAGGTCGCTGAGCGCACGGTTGTAAGGGAGGATTTGCACCTGATCGTGCGGGAAGAGAACACTGAGGAAACTTCCGCTGCTGCCCGCTCCCTCGCGCTTCCGCCAAACGCGCACAGCCGCGGCGCTTCGATGATGACCATCCGCAATGTAGAGGGCGGGCATCTGGGCGAACTTCTCCTGGATCAAGCTTATGTCGCCGGGATCGACAATGGTCCAGGAGCTGTGCCGAACCCCGTCCGGGGCGGTGAAATCAATCTCCGGTGCTTCCTTCGACTCTTGCGCCAGGCACCGGGCAAGCGCAGCATCGCTGGGATAAACGAGAAAAACCGGGCCTGTCTGAGCGTTCAAAGCCTCGATATGACGAACCCGATCGTCTTCCTTGTCCGGGCGAGTGAGTTCGTGTTTCTTAATCGCATTGCGGATAAAGTCCTCGCAACTCGCCGCCGCCACCAGCCCAGTCTGGGAGTGTTTCCCCATGATTTGGCGATAGAGGTAGAACCGAGGTTGTGATTCGAGCTTCAAGCTGCCTTCGCGGATCAGTTGAGAAAAATTCTCCTTGCCCTTCTCGTAAACGCGCGGGTCGTATGGATCGGTCTCGGGCGGCAGATCGATTTCCGGCTTGCTCACGTGGAGAAAGCTCGAGGCATTCCCCGCCGCGATCTGACGAGCTTCCTCCGATGTCATGACATCATAGGGAAGCTCGCAGATTCGCGCGGCCAAATCCGCTCGAGGCCGCAATGCCCGAAATGGTCTGACTGTCGCCATAAAAATGCGCCGGGCAAAATAAGGGCGCGATTCCCAAATGGCACGATAATATTTGGACCGTCCAAGTCAATTTTAGGCGCGTCAAAGGCAATAAAAACGTAGCCATTGGGCAGCCTTCGCACTAGGATTCGCCCCCTACTGCTATGGCTACAAAACACACCTACAAGTTTTGCTTCGGTCCCTGGAACATCAGCGAAGGCGGCGATCCTTACGGTCCCCCCACTCGACCACCACAGACTTTTGACTGGAAGCTCGCGAAACTGAAGCGACTCGGTTTCGACGCCATGATGTTCCACGACGATGACGCCGTGCCGGATATCGACAACAAATCCGGCCAGCAAATCCGCAAAGAAGCCAAAGAACTGAAGAAGCGGCTGGACGATCTGGGCGTGGCTGCCGAAATGGTCGCGCCGCGCCTTTGGTTCAGTCCCATGACCATCGACGGCGCTTACACGAGCAACGATCCTAAGTGCCGCAAGTATGCCATCGACCGTTCGCTCCGGTGCATCGACATCGCAAACTGCCTCGACACCGATCTCATCGTGTTGTGGCTCGCCCGGGAGGGGAGTTATCTCCGTGAATCGAAAAACGGCCGGCGCAGCGTCGAACTGTTGGTCGCAGCGATCGACAAGATGCTCGGTCACGACAAGAAAGTCCGAATTTCCATCGAGCCCAAGCCGAACGAGCCGATGGACATCGCTTACATCCCGACCATCGGCCACGCCCTGGCGGTCGCGCAGCTTACCGGCGATCCCAAACGCGTCGGCTGCCTGATTGAATCCGCGCACGCTCTGCTGGCCGGTCTGGATCCCGCCGACGAGATTGATTTCGCGTGCGCCTTTGGAAAACTCTGGTCCCTCCATTTGAACGATCAAAACGGACTGAAGTTCGACCAGGACAAGCCGTTTGGAAGCAATAATCTCCGGGTTGCCTTCAACCAAGTGCGCGCCCTCGAACGGAATGGTTACGGGAAACGAGGTGAATACGTGTGCTTCGACGTTCACCCATTCCGAACGACCAAGAAGGAGCATTGGCTCGATCATCTGGTCAACAGCCGCCGGACCTTTCTGCAGCTCGTCCGAAAAGCGCGGACGTTCAACGAAAAGCAAGCCCAGCAACTCATCTCCGACCGCAATTACCAAGCGCTCGACCAAATGGTGCTGGAACACTTGATGCGCGGGTGACGCTTCGGTGGTGTTTGAACAAAACCGTTCTGGGAAGCACAGGCTGCCAGGCTGTGCCGTCCGGTAACCTGCCGGATGGAACGGGTGCGGCGTCAGGGCACAAGCCTGCCACTGGCTTCATGGTGACACTCGCGGCCATTCCGGTCGGCAGGTTGCCGACCGGGGCGGGCAGGTTGCCCGCACCACCCGTTTTTCAAACACACTCTCAGGGCATCCAGGTCAATTCAGGATTGTTCGTGCGGCCTCTGCCCGTTCGAAGATCCCAATAGTCCGTCTTGCGGAACCACCGCGCGTGGCCGTCCACGAACAAAAGCTGGGCGCCTTGCCGGTGCAGATTCGTGTGAACGAACGACCAATAGCCCACGGCCGGCAGATTTTTTGAATCGAACAACCAGGGAACCGCGATTGGCTTTCGGATGGCAGACATCTTGACGGAGCCGCTTCCCCGTCCGGTGCCGTTGACGTGTTCGTTGAGGCAGTAGTGGAATAAGTTCTTGCCGTTACTTCGGCGCGGATTGGCCGGACAAATCCATAACGAACGGCCGGGGTCAATCGCAGCATTGGTTCTCCATGGCATTTCGTGGTAGGCGGGCGCGTTGAGTTGTTTGGGCAACTGAATGTACCAGCCGACGTTGGTGGAGCGTTCCGATGGATTTGGCACGCCTTCTGGGGGCAGAAAATCGTTGTTTTCGGCAACATAGAGCGCCGTCGCCACGCCCCATTGCCTCAGATTGCTCAAACACGCCGTGCCCTGCACTCTCGTTTTTGCTGCGGCCATTGTGGGCAGAAGCAGACTCGTCAGTACCGCAATAACCGCCACCACGACGAACAGCTCTACGATCGAAAATGCGCGGCTCGATTTCATCGTGCGACTATCAATGAGTTCAGAAGTTGATAGACTCCCTTCACCCCGGCCCTGCCCTCAGGGAGAGGGGGAGTTGTTCGCCGCCAGCTCCGCCATCCGATGTGCCTGGATTGATCATGACGCGAGAAACTTCTCCCTCTCCCGCTGGGAGAGGGAGAGGGCCGGGATGAGGGGGAAAGTGACGTCCGTTGAAATGTGCAGCTCCTTCCCCCTCCGCGGGCTCGGCCCGGCCTAAGGCGAGCTGATTCGATAAAAGCGAGCACCAGTTGCTCCCGTTCCCTCCGCCGCGTAGCGGCCTTTCTTCTCAGCGAATCGCAGCTCCGTTGCGATCGCGGTGAACGGCCCGGCAAGATCGGCGGCGTGAAGAACCGAGTAGGTTTTCCCGCGCTCAGCATTCCAAGTGAGCGCCAGTTTCTTTTCACCCTCCCAAGAGACAGCGACAACGATGGGTGCGATCGGCAATTGGGCGATATCATGAAAGAGCCGTCCGTCGTAATTGACACCGGGCGAGACCACGTTGGCCGATACATCGGCATGCGAGACGAAGCCGTCGTCCAACGTTGGGTGGCGCGTCAGAGAGCTGTTGACCGATGAGCTGGAATACACGATGCGACTGATCATGTTCCCCCGCGCATTGCGCAATATAATCATATCGCCGCCAGAGTTGTTCAATCCAAGACCAGTGGAACTCTCGTTGGCCCATTGCGCCGGCGCTGTCAACGTCGGCGGGAAACCAGTCTGCGGCCCGCCGTAAACGATGATCGCGGCCCAGCTCTGTAACGCATACGCCTCGGGGAAGCGGTGCCGGACCTGCGCCGAGTCAGAGATGGTCCACTTCGACAAATCCGCCCCTCGATCCGAATTATTGACCAACTCAATGAACTCGTCCTGCCAGCCCGGATTGGGAGCCGGCTCTGCCCGACGGAGCGGATTGAAGTGAGGCGCCGTGTTGGTCGTCGCAGGATTCGGCAGGAACTCGGTGATGGCGATTTGCTGTTCCTCAGCCGTCGGAACATAAGCGCTCCAAGTATTGGTGATCGTCGCGTCACTCGCCGACACGAGGAGGCGCGCGACAAAGTTGGATCCTGCTTCGGCGGCCGTGGGATTGAACGTGAAGACTGCCGACCGATTCGTTCCCTCGGTTTGGTCAAGCACCCATCGGGCGGAAGCGGGCAAGCCGTCGGAATCCGCCGAAAGCGTCACGGCCTGCTGATCGGGCGCCGCCACCGCGACCCGCATCGTTAGCGTCTCGCCGGGCCGCAAGGCATGTTCCGCAAACGTATTGGTGAGCGTGTCGCCCGGGCGAACGGGATTGGCGAGGTAATTCGTGAACTGAATGAGAATTCGAGGCGGGTCGGGCCTAAGCACCGTCAAACGCGCCGCGATACTCGTGGCCACGCCGGAAGCGTTCTTGACCATCAGCCGGTATTCGCCCTGTTGTGCCGCGCTTACGGCAGAAAGGCTCAGGACCGCGTTCGTGGCTCCTGGAATATCGGCCTGGTTGAATTGCCATTGGTAAGACAGCGGGGCCGGGCCTTGCGCTTCGGCCATGAAGGTCGCGTCCTGTCCGGCGTTCACTATGTGGCTCTCCGGTTGCCGGAGGATCAAAGGCAGGCTGCCCGGCAGAGCGGGAGGCGCGGACTGCGGAGGAGATGAAGGCGCAATTGGCGGTGAAGTTTCCGGTGGGGGAGTGGAGACGGTTTCCGGCGACAACACGGGCACGACGTCGTTGAAATTCGTTCCGACCCTCAGGTTGTCGATGGCAAGTACGCCGATCCCCGAGGCCTGGCGAAACGCGAATGCGGCGATCGGGACCGCGGTTGCAGCCTCTGTGGCAACCATCGAATCGGCTTCGGAGGAGGGATTGATCCAAAGCGCGGTCACGCTGTTGCTGACCGCCAGCCTGCAAACGATCTTGTGGTCAACGCTGGGCTTGAGGTCCTGGGTATGCACGGAGGCAGCTTCCGAGCCGGACCCTGCGCTGACACCAACTCGAAATGAACCGAGTGCCGCCCCGTTGGTCAGCACCCAGATCCGTCCACGGAAACCCGCGCTCGCGTCTTTGAAGTGAGCGAAGTAAGCGCCGGCTCCGGAGGGCAGGGTCTGAACGTTGAGATCGAAACTGGCGTAGAGTTTGGCGCTGTTCGTGGGAGAGTAGGGCTGTCCCGAGATCAGCGCATGGACATCCTGAGATTCCGATCCCGTCAGTTTTAACAGGCCGCCCGCGACATCGACCTGGTTTGTGCCGCCGCTGTGGCCGATCCATTTCCCGGACGACACAGTCTGGAGCACGCCATCTGGGTAATCAAACGTCTCGGAGAGGAGCGGCGCTCCGCGCGCACCAGCCATCCACGAAACAGTCGAGAAACACAGCCCTATGAGCATTCGTTTGAACATTTGACCTCCTTTTGATTGGCCGCCGGTGGGAGATCTCAACGGGCGCAAACGACGCCGCTCATGAGTTCGTTTGAGATCGCCTCCCTTTGGCGTTACGCGGCATTGCTTACGCTCCGAACGACGCGCTGTCAAACCAAAATCTTCCCGAAATTCCGGGGAAGCACTACAGCGACACTTGATTCGGCTACTGCCAGCCTGTCAACGAGGCTGATCATCGCGCGCCAGCGTTTGGAGTGCGTGTGATTTATCGCCGCTTCTCCACGGCCTGGCGAAATCCAGGCGTCCGGCAGAGTCAAGAATGGGTTCAGAAGCTGGCGCACACCCCTCACCCGGTCTGCGACCACCCTCTCCCCATCCGATGGGGAGAGGGATGGGGTGAGGGGCATGCTCCATGTCATCCAACTTATGAACTGATTATTAAGAGAGAGCCTCAAGGAAAGCGGTGATAAATCGACCGCACTCCAAGCGCTTCGCGGCTTCTGATGCCTTGGGAGTCCGATGATCGCTGCTCGAATCCGAGAAATGTCGCTGTCGTGCCAGAAGTAGCTATGCCCACGATGAGACAATGAATCGGAGCGCGGGCGGCTCGCCCGGATGATCTGGAGTCCCTCCCGAAGCTGCGGGCGAGCTGCCAGTGCCCCGCCTCAAAGTTAGAGCGCCAGGTAGAATACCGTGTCGCCGATTTTGAAAGTCTGATTGGGCTTCAAGACCACCGGTTTGCCGATGCGCTGGCCATCGACATAAGTCCCGTTCTTCGATTCAAGGTCCTCCAGCACGAACCCGGAGTCGCCCCGCGTGAGCCGGCAGTGCCGGCGAGAGGCTTTGGTGTCGTTGATGACAACATCACAGTCCAGGCCGCGACCAATGACAATGGTGTCGCGGCGCTGCAAATCTGCCGTGGCCGGCTGCTCTTGCTCGCCTAGGGAGAATTTCAGCGCGGTAGGTAGGCTCTTGGGTTTATCTGCCATGCCGGAAACTCTAAAGGCTTTCCCGCCGGGCGCAAGCCTGGCGGCAGGCCGGAGGACCCCGCGGCCAAGCCTAACTTGCACCGGGCGCATCTTGACATCCAGAGGGCCTTTGCGAAGACTGCCCGCCTTATGGCTGAACCGAAAGGCAACGAGTTGATGGATAAGATCGTTTCGCTGTGCAAACGGCGCGGCTTCATTTTTCAATCATCGGAAATCTACGGCGGGATCAATGGGTTTTGGGATTACGGCCCGCTCGGTGCGGAGTTGAAACGAAATGTAAAGGAACTTTGGTGGCGCAGGATGACTCAGCAACGCGACGATATCGTTGGCCTCGAAGCCACGATCATCATGCACCCGCAGATTTGGAAAGCATCAGGGCACGTGGATACCTTCAACGATCCCATGCTGGATTGTAAGACCTGCCAAGGCCGGTTTCGCGCCGATCAGATCGATGAAATCCCCTGCCCCCTCAAGCCCAGCAATTCGGTCAGTCAGTGCACTGGAGCGAAAACTCCAGTGCGAAATTTCAACCTGATGTTCAAGACGAACGTGGGTCCCATTGAGAGCGCCGATAATCTGGCCTACCTCCGGCCGGAGACAGCCCAGGCCATCTTTGTCCAGTTCAAAAACGTGCTCGAAACCTCCCGGCAGAAAGTCCCGTTTGGCATCGCGCAAGTCGGCAAAGCGTTCCGCAACGAAGTCACGCCGCGCAATTACACCTTCCGCTCGCGCGAATTCGAGCAGATGGAATTGGAATTCTTCATCCGCCCCGACGAAGCGGTGGAGGCAATCGGCGGCATCGTCGCCTCCGGCTCTCAACCCTCAACCCTCAACCCTCAACCCAATTGGGGCTGGGAAGCCTGGCACAAATACTGGGTCGAAGCGCGCATCCGTTTCTATGAGAACATCGGTTTGCCCCGCGCGACTTTGGAGGAGTATTGGCAAAAGCCGGAGGAACTCGCGCATTACGCCAAGGCCTGCGTCGATATCCTATTCAAGTTCCCGTTCGGGACCCAAGAGTTGGAGGGAATCGCGGCCCGGAGTGATTTCGATCTGAGCCAGCATCAGCGTTTCTCGGGCAAGTCGATGGGCGTGTTTGACGAAGAACTGAAAGCCGCGTGGGCCAAGCTCGACGAGACAAAGAAAACGGAATTGTCGCAGCGTTATTTCGAGGCACGCTTCAAATATCTGACCAAGATGGGCGAGCCGGCGGACAAGGCGGAGAAACAGGCGCGCGAAGATGTGGCCGGGCTGGCCAAAGGCAACTACATCCCGCACGTGATCGAGCCGAGCGCCGGGGTCGATCGGCTCATCCTTGCGCTCATCTGCAATGCTTACGCCGAGGATCAAGCGCCGGACGAGAAAGGCAAACTGGAAAGCCGGGTCGTGATGCGATTCCATCCTCGCATCGCGCCGATCAAAGTGGCGGTGTTCCCGCTGCTGAAGAACCGGCCCGAATTGTTGAACAAGGCCAAAGAAGTGCGCGACTTGCTCCGCCCGCACATGACCGTCTTTTACGACGAGGCAGGCGCGATTGGACGGCGCTATCGACGGCAGGATGAAGCCGGCACTCCGTTTGGGGTCACAATTGATTTCGATACACTGGGAGAGAAGCCGGAGTTGCTCAATACGGTCACGCTTCGCGACCGTGACTCGATGAAGCAGGACAGGATCAAAATCGATGAACTCGTCCCGCTGTTGCTGGAGAAGATTCGGTAGCGCTTTCCATTTTGGGGAGCGCACCCGCCTCGCGTGTCTCGACCGGCGCCCCGCCGGTCGAAGCGGACGTTCCGTTCAGTCCTAAAATGGCGAGTTGTTCTAACACGCCACGGTGGTGGGCGAGGGCGCCGGCCACAGCACACGAGGGCGCGTGCGCTCCCCATCTCGAATGAATTCAAAGTGAAACCCGCCGCCAACCATCCCGTGATTCTTCTTGCCGGCGCGGCGCTGTTGTGGAGCACCGGCGGGTTGGCGATCAAAGCCGTGGAATGGAACGCGCTGGCCATTGCGGCGACGCGCAGCGCGATTGCCGCGGCGACCGTGTGGTTCCTGATCGGAAGGCCCCGCTTTACTTTTTCCGCCGTTCAGATCGGCGGGGCGGTGGCGTATGCGGCCACGGTCACGCTGTTCGTCGCCGCCAACAAACTGACCACGGCCGCCAACGCCATTTTCCTACAATACACCGCGCCGATCTACGTGGCCGTTTTGGGCGCATGGTTCCTCCGCGAACATCCCTCACGGCTCGATTGGTCATTAATCGTCGTGGCGGTTGCCGGCATCGGCTTGTTTTTTGTGGATGAACTGTCATTCCGCGGTCTGTGGGGCAACGTGTGTGCGTTGGCCAGCGGCGTCGCCTTCGCGGCTTTGATTGTGTTGCTGCGCTCGCAGAAGGATGCGTCGCCGATTGAATCGGTGCTGCTGGGGAACGGGCTGACTGCGCTGATCGGCCTCCCGTTTGTGTTTGGACCGATCCCGAGCGTGAAGTCTTGCGTCGGTTTGCTTTGGCTGGGGATTTTCCAACTCGGCCTCGCGTATGTGCTCTACTCGCAGGGGATCAAACACGTGAAGGCTTTGGAATCCGTTCTGATCAGCACCATTGAGCCGGTGCTCAACCCGATATGGGTCATGCTCATTCTGGGTGAAGTGCCGAGCCCTTGGTCACTCATCGGCGGCACTCTGGTCCTCCTGGCGGCAACCACTCGCGGGGTGTTGACGGCGCAGAGGAACGCGCCGAAGTGAGAGAAATCCGTGCGCGTCTCCCCGCAGCGCAGCGATAAATCGACCGCACCCAAACACTTCGCGACTTTTCGGGCTTCGAGGAATTCAGTGATGCCTGGTCGATTCTGAGAAGCGCCGGTTTGAGGCTAACGAACAACGAACAGGCCGCCGTGGAATCCCACGGCGGCCTGGGGCGAGAATTAGTTTGATTAAGTCGAACGAGTCGCTGGCAAGGCTACGGATTATTGCCGCCTCGACGCCCTCCGCCGCCTGGTCCTCCGCGACCCCCAAAACCCCCCATAAAAGCACCAGCCCCACTCCTAATCACGTCTTTTACGTTTGCGCTCGGCTTGAGTTTAGCAATGGCGTCCGCCTGTTTGAAGGCCAGTTTCTCCAGGGCTTTCGCCACGTCAGCCACTTTAGCCTTGATGTCATCCTCGTTCTTTTTATCCGCACAGATGGCATTATTAAGAGCAGCCTGGGCTTCGCGCAGTTTCTGGGTTTCGTCGCGCGTTTCTTCCCGAAATTGCCGCAACACCTCCCGATCTTCGTCGGTCAGATTTTGGAAGGCTTGTCCGAAAGCGCCGCCGCCGCCTCGGCGGCCCTGTCCCTGTTCCTGGGCGGATGCTGACGGGACGCTCAGAAGGAGGAGAGCCCCCACCGTGATCGCCAATAGGCTGCGCGACATTGTGTAACTTCTCATAACTTTATAGATGTGGTTTGAATTGATTCCTGCGTGACTCGCCAAGGACACGCGTCGGCTCGTCTATCACGCTTTTCAAGGTGAGACGGAGCCGCTGAAGAGCTGGTTACGAATCTTGCGGCCGGCAGAAGCAGCGGCGGGCGTCTCGCCCGGCGGTCTCGGAGTGGAGATTTGAGCGCGCTCTGATTTCGGGGCCAACTCCGGGCGGCAAGAGGCCGCCCTCTGCCGCAGGCGAGGACGCCTGCCGCTACTGACAACTCGCATTTGCGCCGCCTCCACAAACGCGCCTTGTGCCGGATTCCAGACTGTGTTACTGACGAACCATGAAAACGATTCCTGTCCTCTCGAACGATGAGATTCAGGATGACCGGCCCATGCCCAGCAGAAACCATTCTCGCGCAGCCCAAAACCTGGGCGTTCTGCTTGATCGCCTGAAGGACCGTTACACCATACACCAACAACTTTCTCTGAACCTGCAAGGTTGGCAGACAATCCCGGATCTCTGTCTGTACGCTAAAGGAGTCTTATCTTCGGACTGGCTGACCGATGATGACGAAGTGACAGCTCCTCCGGAGCTGGCCATCGAGATCCTGGCTCCGAAGCAAAACCTCCAGCCGTTGGTGGACAAAATCGGAGAGTACCTGAAGCACGGCGTGAAATCGTGCTGGCTCGTAGAGCCGGCCACGCGCGTTGTCTCAGTTTTTCCTGCTTCGGGAGGGAGCCGAGCATTTTCGGAAGGAGTGTTGCGGGACGAGGCACTGGCACTTGAAGTGTCCGTTGCTCAAATCTTCGCCTGACGGTCGAACGGGATTCTTTCCGGCGCATCACCGCGCTTCGGAAGCCGTCTTTGGTGGTTTACTTCGAGAAAGCCTTGACTTCTTGTCGGACGCGTCGCAGCCGCAACCTTCACCACACCCCGTCTTCTTCCGCACTAAGACGCGATAAGCCATGATGGCGGCGGTGATCGCCACCACCGCCAAGGCCGTCCACGATTGCCAGTTGTTGGTCATGCTCATTGGAAGCCCATGACCTTGCCGGTTTGGTAAACGATCAGGCAGGCCACGTAGGCTGTGCCAGTCATGTAAGCGAGTTGAAACAGCGGCCAGTGCCAACTGTTCGTTTCCCGTTTCACGACCGCGACCGTGCTGATGCATTGCAGGGCCAGGACGTAAAAAACCATCAGCGTCACACAGGCCAGCGGCGTGAACACGGGAGTGCCATCCGCCCATTTCTCCCGCAACATAGCATCTCGCAAGGGCAGAGTCACATCGCTGGCTTCTTCGACGTTATACACGACCGACATGGTGCTGACGAACACTTCGCGGGCGGCGAATGATCCGATCAGGCCGATGCCGATCTTCCAGTCGAAACCGAGCGGCTTGATGATCGGTTCGATGGCATGTCCGAGCTTCCCGGCGAAGCTGTGGGCCAATTGGGACGAAGCTTGTCCACCCTCGGCCTTCGGATACGCCGCCAGGAACCAAAGAATGATCGAAAGCCCCAGAATGACCGTGCCGGCTCGTTTGACGAAAAGCTTGGAGCGATTGATCATCTGCATCACCACCGAGGCCATCGAGGGCAGCCGGTACGGCGGCAATTCCATGATCAAGACCGGCGTTTCACCGTGCATGATGGTCCTCTTGAAAAGCCACGCGAAAAAGAATGCTGTGGCCGTCCCGACGACATAGAGTGCCATCATGATTCCCGCCTTCTGCAGCGCGGGCACGGTCTTCGCCGGCAGCAACGTCGCGATCATCAAAGTATAGACGGGAAGCCGCGCGGAGCAGCTCATGAGCGGCGCGACCAGAATGGTCACCAGCCGGTCCTTGGGGTTTTCAATCGTGCGCGCGGCCATGATCCCGGGAATGGCGCAGGCGTAGGAGCTGAGCAACGGAATGAACGATTTGCCGTGAAGGCCAACCCGGCTCATGACCCGATCCATGATAAAGGCAGCGCGCGCCATGTAGCCGGTGTCCTCCAGCAAGCCGATAAAGAAGAAGAGGATCAAAATTTGCGGCAAGAAAACCAGCACCCCTCCGACGCCGGCGACGACTCCGTCAGTCATCAGGTCTCGCAGATCTCCGGGCGGCATGGCTTGCTTGACCGCGTTGGCCAGGCGGGTGAATCCGCCTTCGACCCAGTCCATCGGATAGGTCGCAAGCGTGAAAATGGAAAAGAACATGAAAGCCATCAGGCCGAGAAAAACCGCCCATCCCCAGATCGGGTGAGTCAGGACGGCGTCGAGCCTGTCGGAGTGATCTTCGCCCGCGTTCCCCCCGCTTCGAACCGCCTGCTCGCACACCCCCTGGGCATACTGATACCTGGCCGCGACAACGGCTTCGTGCCAGTCGATGCCTTGCGCTTCGAGCTGGAGGCGGAATCGTTGCGCGAGTTTCTGAGATTCCGAGCCGAAAGCGGAATGGCTGGATGCGTTTTCTCCGGCCAAGAGGATGAGTGCGCGCGCGAATTCTTGCTTGGGTTCGCTGCGATTCTCACCGGCCAGCGCCTGGCACAGTTCCTCCACGGCATCTTCGAGGAGTTCCGGGATCCGCCAGCGCCGGACCGGAACCGGCAGATCGGTCCGGCTCATCGCCTGGCGCAGTTCGGTGATGCCGATTTTCTTATGAGCCTGGCAGGCAACGACCGGGATTCCGAGTTCGCGAGATAACTCCTCCGGATTCAAGGAAATGCCTTTGTCGTGGGCCAGGTCCATCATATTCAACGCCAGCACGGTTGGGACTCCCAAATCAAGCACTTGGGTCACCAGGAACAGGTTCCTTTCCAAATTGCTCGCGTCCACCACGCAGATGATCTTGTCGGGCCGTGACGTGTCCGAAATTCTTCCGAGCAAGACATCCCGAGTAATCGCCTCATCGGGTGACCGTGGGGATAAACTGTATGCTCCCGGGAGGTCGATAATCTGCATGGGGCGTCCGTGGAGCGAAAATAACTCGCCGACTTTTTTTTCCACGGTAACTCCCGGGTAATTGCCGACCTTTTGGCGCATGCCCGTGAGCGCGTTGAATAGGGTCGATTTTCCGCAATTAGGATTTCCCACCAAGGCGAACGTGGCGGTCTTATCTTGGGCAGGCGCAGGGGCAACCGGGAGCATAGCTGGCGAATGACCTGGGCGGCAGCGAGGATTCCCTAGCGACCGGAGACCATGACCTCGACATGCTCCGCCTCATGTCTGCGGAGGGACAAGTTGTAACCGCGCACCTTGATTTCCAGGGGGTCTCCCAGCGGCGCCCAGCGGATTAATTTGATCTTGGTGCCGGGCAGGAGACCCATCTCGCGCAAACGCTGCACCTCTTTGCAGCCGGGATGAAAACCTCGGATTTCCGCCTCGGTGCCGGCGGACAGTTCAGAGAGGAGCTGCACTGAACTCATGAGGGCGATTTGGGCGCCGCACCAGCAACCGGCTCAACCAGGATTTGTTTCCCCAAACTTCGGCTCAAGGCCACGCGCGCCCCACAGACCTGGCAAATCAGCGCCCCGGTGTCGGCCACCTTGTGAATCTCGGCGAACTCGCAGAAGCCCATCTCGCGCAACCGCCGACAGACTGCGGGATGGCTTTTCAGGTCCCGAACCCGAAGCTTCGTCCCCACGCCGGCCGCACATAGATCGACCAGTGGGCGTTCCTGTTTCGACGCGCTCGCCTTCACTGGCGCCAATGAACACTAATTGAGATTGAGTTTCAACATCAATTTTCAAGCTTCTTCGCCTCACGGACGAGTTCTGGGAATTGGCAATGCTCGCAAAGCGCATTGGAATGGTCGCAGAAATCACGGACGATCTGAAGCAGCCCTTGCTGCCCGGCAGCCGTGTTCAGCCAGCAAACTCTTTCGCCCCCAAACAAACGCTGCCGGGCCATCCGAAGCAGGGCGTTGTCTTCGGCTTTCGGCCAGACGAAATACCGGCGATCAGCCAGTTGCTGAAGGGCTTCGTTCTTCCCAGCCTCGGCTCGCACCCAGAACCAAGGCAGGATGACGTTGACCGCCAAGTCGGTCACGCGTTGAGCACCGAGGAGCGGGCGCGGCTGTGGCAGGCGCGCCGAACGGAACGTCCAATGCCACGACCAAAAATCGTCCCGCCGCGCTTGCAGGACTTCCAGCAGTGAACTGGGCAGATCACGGTCTGGCATGGCCGTGGCGAACCAGCGCTCCAGTCGAGCCGACAAATCGCCTGAGGCCAGCCAGTGAGCCGCCAAGGCCAAACGGCGCTGAGGACGATTCGCGGGCCTCAAGCCGCTCAGACGCCAAACCACCTCCGGCAAGATCACGTCGGAATACTCCTCTCGTTCCCGCCACCAAATGTCCCAAAGCTGGCGCAGGTAGCGATCGGCATGGCATCGAGTTCCGGTGAGCTGGGCGGGGAGCAAACCGGCCAGGCCGAGCAACCGCGCTTGCCAGACCAGCACAGAGCTTGAGCCGGTTTCGACACTCCCAAAGGCGGTGCGCAACTCCGCCAGGCGGCGCATGGGCCAGACGTTGTGTTTGTAGCCCAGCGTGCCGAATAGCCCTTCCCAGAGCGCCTGTTCCCAACCGGCCTGTTGCGCACGCGCTTGCATTTGAGCCGCCTTGGCCCTCAAGCGGACGCGCGCGGCCTGATTGAGGATCTGGCCGGCCAAGGAGGCCGGCACTTCGCGGAGCGGAGCCGCGCATTTCCCGGACAGCAAGGTCAGCCAGTTCTGAGTAGAAGTTTGGTCGAGCCACGCCTTCAGATCGGTCAGTGGGGAATCCAAGACAGATTTCAACGGGAGGACGGGCAAGACAGACGATCCGGAGCGGTCGCCGTCCCAAACCACGTGCAGAATGACATTCCGGTAGGATGGATTCTGGTCATGATGGTGGCCTTTCCATAATCTGGGATGAAGGTCGATTTCCAGGTCTCCGTGTCGCGGACCGCCGGAGCCGATTTGAACCACCGCGCCTCGAAAATCAGGTCCGGCCTCTCGATTCCAGAAGCCCGGATGAAGAACCCGGACGGGCTGTCCGTCCAAGGTCTTCAATTGGTCGCGCAAGAGGCGCTGACAATGCCAAATGACCTGAAGCAACCGTTCAGAGACGGGAGAGGTGTCGGTCGGTTCCCGGAGCGACGAAGAGACCTGCGCGCAGGCACGCCATCGGTTGTAGAAATTGGCTGGAATGTTCCGCTCCTTGCCTTGCTTTTGCGCCCTCCCTCCTGCAAAGTCAAGGCTTTAGAATGACGCAGAAAGTTGAGAGAACTCGATTGGTGTATTGGCCAGTCCTCGCCTGGACTCTGTGGATGCTCTTTGTGTCGCCGACGGGAGGAGGACCCGGTCGCGTCGTTCACGCGTTGGGAGCGGCTGCGGGAACACCTGACGAAGCGGACATCCGGCGAGACGCCGTTGTCCGAGCCATCGAGGAGGTGATGCCGAGCGTGGTCAACATCAGCACCGAAACGATCGTCGAGATTCGCGACCCGTTCGATCAAATCTTCCGTGATTTCTTCGGTCCGCAATGGGGCCGGCGTTCCCAGCGGTCTCAGAACAGCTTGGGCTCCGGCGTCATTATCGATGAGACGGGCTACGTGCTGACGAATTTGCACGTCGTTCGCAGGGCCAACGTGATTACTGTCACCCTGGCCGATGGCCGCACGTTCGAGGCCAAGCCGATCGTGGGGACGCTGAAGACGGACGTGGCTTTGCTTCGGTTGATCACGCGCGGCGGAGAAAAATTCAAGGCGATCAAGTTCGCCCCGGATGACGACTTGCTCTTGGGCGAAACGGTGTTGGCGCTGGGCAATCCATTTGGGCTCGGCGGTTCTGTCAGCCGAGGCATTCTGAGCTCCAAAGCGCGAAGGCCTGTGGCCGAAGACGACTCGTTGGATGTGCAGGACTGGCTGCAGAGCGACGCGGCCATTAATCCTGGCAATAGCGGCGGGCCGCTCGTGAACCTTCGCGGCGAGCTCATCGGCATCAATGTCGCCATTTTTCGCGAGGCGCAAGGCATCGGATTCGCCATCCCCATCAAAAGAGTCTCGGAAGCGCTCGGCGAAATCTATACTCCCGAAACGGTCCGTTCGCTTTGGTTCGGCGCGAATTTTCAATCCGGCCCGAACGGCTTGGTCGCCGTTTCGGTTGAAACGGGCAGCCCGGCGGATCGCAGCGGTTTGAAGACGGGGGACCGAGTCTTGGCCGTGGGTGACAGGAAGCCGCGACACGTAGTGGAATTCAACCGCGAGTTGTTGGGTGTCGGAGATCGGAGGGAAATACGGATCGTCGTCGAACGCAACCAGGAACGCAAAACACTGACCGTGCGGCTGACGCCGTTGGAATCGGTCTTCAACGCCAACCTCCTCCGGCAACGATTGGGAGCCGCCGTTCAAGTCTTAACGCCTGAGTTGGCGGCGAGAATGGGCTTCGGCCAGTTCCGGGGGCTGATGGTCACCGATATCGAGCCGGGCGGCCCTGCGGAAAAGGCGGCTTTGAGAGAAGGCGAATTGATCCAAGCCATCGAAGGCCGGGCGGCGGAAAACGTCGTCGAAACTGCGCGGTGGCTCTACAGAAAGAACAAAGGCGAGAAAATCCGGCTGAGCGTGATCGTGCCCCGAGCCGCGCGAAGCTACGTGCAGCTTTTCTCGGCAACCAAGACGGTGACCCTGCGTTAAAGCAGACGGCCAAAGGGCGACGGGTGCCAACGGACAGTGAAAATGAGTCCAAGTTCGATGAAAGCGCTTTTTGAAATCCCGCTCACCCGTCCTACGGACACCCTCTCCCCATCGGATGGGGAGAGGGATGGGGTAAGGGGCATTCGTCTGATTTTGGGGCCGATGATGAATGCGACTAACAGAGCCAGCTTGCCAACGAGTTGAGAGTGCTCATACCGCATACTGCGTGAACAACCACTGGATGATTGAAGTTTCTGACCTGACCAAGCGTTACGGCGGGCAGACGGCTGTGGCGGGAGTTTCATTCAGGGTTCAAAAGGGCGAAATTGTCGGACTACTCGGCCCCAACGGCGCCGGCAAAAGCACCATTCTTCGCATCTTGAGTTGTTATTTGCCGGCCACCATCGGCACCGCGCGGGTGGCTGGATTCGATGTGTTCGACGAGTGTGACGAGGTCAAAAAACGGATCGGCTACATGCCTGAGAATAACCCGCTGCATCCGGACATGCGTGTGCGCGAGTATCTGACCTTCCGCGCTCGGCTCAAAGGGCTGAGTGCCAGCCGGGCGCGCGAACGGGTCGGTGTCGTGATGGACCAGTGCCGCCTCGCCGAGGTGGGGCGGCGCATCGTGGGCCAACTCTCCAAGGGCTACCGTCAGCGTGTCGGATTGGCGGATGCACTGGTGCATCAGCCCGAGCTGCTCATCCTGGATGAACCCACCATCGGACTGGACCCCTACCAGGTCCGGGCCGTGCGGCAGCTCATCAAGGAACTGGGACGAACCCACACCATCTTGGTCTCCACGCACGTGCTTCCGGAGGTGGAAATGACCTGCAGTCGGATCCTCATCTTGCACGAAGGAAGGCTGTTGGCGGCGGACAGCAAGGAGAACCTGCAAAAGCGGTTGAGTCAGGAAGAGAAGGTCGTCGCCGAAATCGCGGCGCCGTTGCCGGAGTTGCAGGAGTGCTGGAAGGAAATGGAATTGATCGAACACTTTGACATCTCGCCGGCCGACGGCGAGTACTATCGGTGCGCTCTCACCGCGCGCGCCGGCGTCGATATTCGCTCGCTGGTGTTCGAGCAGGCGCGGTTGCACGGTTGGACGTTGCGGGAGTTGACCCGAGGTTCGCACACGCTCGAAGACATCTTCGTCCACATCATCCGGGGAGATCAGGAAGAGACTTTTTGATGCAAGTCTATCTGACACTGGTCCGGCGCGAGCTGGGCGGATATTTTGCCTCGCTCACAGGCTATATTCTGATTGCGGCTGTGCTCCTGTTATTAGGTCTGAGTTTCGTCGATATGCTGGTCAAACTGAACGCGGAACCCACCGAAGCGCCGCTCACCGAACAGTTCTTTGTCACCGTCTATTTCTGGTTCATCCTGCTATTGACGACCCCGGTCATCACGATGCGCTCGTTCGCGCTCGAAAAATTCTCGGGCACTTATGAAACACTCATGACGAGCCCCGTGAAAGACGTGCAAGTCGTGCTGGCGAAGTTCACTGGGGCGCTGCTGTTCTACGCCATCACTTGGCTGCCGCTCGGCCTGTACTTGGTCTTGGTCCGGCACTACTCAAACGATCCGGCGGTTCTGAATCCGATCAGCCTCTTAACAACCTTTCTCGGAATACTCCTGGTCGGCTCCCTCTACATTTCGATGGGCTGCTTTGCCTCCTCTTTGACGCGGAGTCAGGTTGTGGCGGTGATGATCAGCTTCGCGCTGGGGCTGGGGCTCTTTTTCCTGAGCCTCCGCTCGTTGATGGCCGCGCCGGGGACGGGCTGGCCGGCCGGCGTTTTTCAATTCATCGCGATGACGGAGCATTTGGAGGATTTCGCCCGAGGCATCGTCGATACCCGTTGCCTCGTCTATTACGTGACGTTGAGTTTTTTCTTTCTGTTCCTCACGCTGCGCGTCGTCGAGAGCCGCCGCTGGAGATAAGCCATGGGAGACGAAGCCATCCCTCCATTCAGTTTTTCGCCCGCCCGTCGCTGGCGCATCGGTTTCCATGTGGCGCTGGCCTCAGCGGCTACGTTTTCCCTGGTGCTCATGGCCAACTATCTGGCCGCCCGGCATTTCAAACAGATGGAGTGGACCGCCGACCCGCAAGGCAATCTCTCGCCCGTCACACTCCGTGTCCTGAGCTCGCTCACCAACCAGGTGAAAGTCGTCGTCTTCTATGACCGCCGCGGGACTCTGTACAGCGCGATCACACGGCTGTTGAACCAGTTTCAGTCACGGTGCCCCAAGCTGGAGGTCGAATACGTGGATTACACAATCGCCCCGCGGGCCGAGCAAGTCCGCGCCTCTTATCAACTGGACGATGCGGAGAAGGGGGACCTGGTCATCTTTTCCAGCGGCGGCAAGAAGAAAATCGTGTCCGCGCGAGAACTTGCTGAGTACGATTATTCCGGTGTCTTCACCGAGCGAAAGGTCAAGCTGACCAAGTTCAAAGGAGAACTCCTTTTCACCTCCGCGATCTGTAGCGTGGTGGATCCGCGGCCGGCCCGCGCGTATTTCTTGGAAGGACATCGGGAATACGATCCCCGAGAAGCGGAGGACCAGCGCGGATATCTCGAGTTCGCTTCCGTTTTGCAGGAGAACAATATCACCGTCGCGCCGCTCACGCTGCTGACAAACGACATCCCCGCCGACTGCCAGCTCCTCGTGATTGCGAATCCTCTGAATCCCATCGCCGAGGAAGAACTGGAAAAGATCGAAAAATACCTGGCCTTGGGCGGACGGTTGCTGGCGCTTTTCAGCCTGCATTCCATCCCCACTCAAACCGGATTGGAGAAGCTGCTGGCGAACTGGGGGGTTGAGGTGGGGCGGGATTGGGTCACCGACAGTGCGCAAAGCAAATCCGATCAGCCCAGCCATGTCGTGGTCACCGAGTTCGAAGATCATCCCATCGTGAGACCCCTCCGGCGCTCCCGGCTTGTCTTGGCCTTTCCGAGGTCCGTGAGCCGTCGGGCTTCAACCCCGCGCAGCGTGGATGCGCCCCGTGTCACGGAACTCGCCTCTACGAGTCCGGCCGGAGTGCTCTACAAACCCCCTCGAAAAGTGGCGGATCGCAAAGGCCGCATCCCATTGATGGCCGCGGTCGAGAAGGGCTCGATCGAGGGGATCACCGCGGACCGAGGTGTCACGCGGATCGTGGTCGTGGGGGAATCTCTGTTTTGGGCCAATAAAGTCATCGATCTGGAAGCCAATCGAGACTTTGCCCGGCTGGTGGTCAACTGGCTGATCAATCGCGAGACGCTGCTGAACGGGATCGGACCTCGCCCCATCAAAGAATACACGATCACGATGACGCGCGTGGAAATGAAAACCATCCAGTGGCTGCTCGTGGCGGTCCTGCCAGGCTCCGTCCTGTGCGTGGGGGTTCTGGTCTGGGCCCGGCGAAGGAGTTGATCTCGCGTGAATCCTAGAACGACATGGGGACTGCTGGCCGCGGCGCTGCTTCTGTTTGCCTACATCCTTGTCTTCGAACGCGGGCGCGAGAGTCCATCGGACGCGTTGGACCGGGCGGCGAAACTATTTCCAGACTTTGATCCGGCGCGTGTGACAACCGTCGGAATCCGGCGAACCAACGCTTTCGTGAGTGCTGAACGGTTGAACGACCGGTGGCAGTTGATCAATCCCGCCTATCCAGCGCAGGCCACCGCGATCGAAGAGTTGCTCAAGTCGATCGCTTCGCTCCAGGCGCAGACCCGCATCTCCGCGAAAGAGATTTCCTCTCAACCCGGGGGCCGCGCGGATTTTGGCCTGCAGCCGCCGGCCGCGGCCATCACGGTCGGCTCAGGCACCAACCGAATCAGCTTCGAGATCGGAGCCAAAACGTTCCTCGGCGATCAAGTTTATCTCCAACTGGCCGGCGATTCGCGCATCTTCGTGACCGAAGGCCGTATCTTGGATTATCTGCCAAGCTCGACCAACGCCTGGCGGAATCCGCTCCTGATCCACGACGACCGCCTGATGATCGACCGGATCGCCGTCACGAACGAAACCAGCTTCTTCGTCCTCGTGCGCGATGCGACCAACCAATCCTGGAGGCTCGACGTTCCGCTGGCCGCGCGGGCCGACGCCAACACCGTGGATTATTTGGTGCAGCAACTGCGCGGCGCCCGCGTGAGCGGGTTCATCACTGACGATCCGGCCGCGGATTTGGAAGCGTACGGACTGCAGGGTCCGAAGGTGCAACTGACGCTGGCGCGAGGCACCAATCCCGTTTTTCAGGCTCAGTTTGGGTTGAGCCCGACCAACAATCCGGACCTGGTGTATGCCCGGAGACTTAGCCACACGAACGTCGTCTTGTTGCCCAAAGACCTGGTGGATTTGTTGCGAAAGTCTCACGAATTCTTTCGCGACCGGAACCTCGTCTCGTTTGCCGAATCCGCCGTGGGCCGGGTCGAGATTCTCTCCAAAGGCGAAGTCTGCGCCCTCCAGCGCCAGACCAACGGCGCCTGGCAGATTGTCGAGCCGTTCAAAGCGGACGCGGACTTCGAAACGGTGCGAGAGTTGTTCGCCAATCTTGCGCGGCTCGAGATTCTTGACTTCGAACGGGACATTGTGACGGATTTCACCCAATTCGGCCTCGCTCCGCCGGTTCGCCGCTACCTCCTGACCGCCCCCCTCACCAATGCGCCGGGCGCGACCAACCTGACCTTGGCCAAAGTGGACTTTGGCACGAACCGCGTGGACAAAGTCTTTGTCCGCCGCGCCGATGAGCCTTCCGTTTATACGGTGAGTCTGGGTGACGCCCTGCGCCTCCCGCAGTCCGCCTTCGAGTTCCGGGACCGGCGCATTTGGAATTTTGCGGCGAGCAACGTCGTGAGTCTGACCGTGGTCCAACGCGGTCGCACCCGCAAATTAGAACGCAACGCCCAGAGGAAGTGGCACACGGAGATCGTCGAACACGAGGCCGTTGAGGAGACGCTGCAACGCCTGGGCCACTTGCGGGCGGTGAGTTGGCGCGGCAAAGGGGACGATCAAATCTGGTTGAAACAATTCTCGGAAGTGGATTACCAGATCGCGCTCGATGTGCGCGACAAGGGAACGCTCCGGACCCACACCGTGCGGTTCGGCCAAGCCTTCCGGGATGGACACCGGTACGCGATGGTCCAGTTGGAGGAAGGGCAATGGGTCATCTTCTTGTTTCCCGGCCCTTTGTTCCAGGATGTGGCGCGCGTGCTCAGCATCCCCGAAGTCCTAGGCCCATGACCGAGTCCTCCGCGGGACAACCACAAAACTCGCAACGGTTCAGGCGAGTTCTCCGGTACGGCCGCTTCTTCGGTCTGCTGGCGCTGTTGTCAGCGTCCGGTTTTCTCTACCTGAACCGAATCGGGTTGCCGGATTCCGCGAACCGCCGCATCGAGACTGAACTCCGGGCTCGAGGCATGAATCTTCAGTTCGACCGGCTCCGTTTGTGCGGGCTTCGAACGCTGGTGGCGGACCACGTGCGCTGGCTTACACCAACCAACACCAACCACCCAACCGCCGCTCTCAACCACGCCGAAATTCGCCTCAGGGCGCAAGCGCTGTTCCGGTTTCAATTGCAGATCGAAGCGCTGACGGTGCGGCATGGGCATTTGGTGATTCAATTCCCTGGCTCCGACACCCAGCCACCCCCGTTGCCGGTCGAGGAAATTCACCTCGACCTGCGATTCTTGCCGAACGCTCAGTGGGACCTTTTGGACTTTCGAGCGCGCTGCCTGAACGCGGAGCTTTCCGCGACCGGGACGATCACGAACGCGCTCGCTCTGCGCAAACGGCGGACCGGCGCGCCCGCCGAGAAGCCGGCCTCAGATTGGGCCGGTCGCCTGAATGAGTTTGCCGCCAAGCTGGCCCGATTCGAATTCAGCCCTCAATCTTCCTTGAGGCTCGATTTCCGCGGCGACGGCCGGGAACCGAGCGGTTTTCATGGCTCGTTGAGATTTCAAACGCCAAAGGCGGCAACGCCGTGGGGGACGGTGAAAGACACAAGCCTTGGCCTTGATCTGCATCCTAGCGATCTAGATTCAAAAACCGCCCGGGCGCTGTGCGAACTGCGAACCGGTCCCGGTCAGGCGAAAACCGCTGAATTCGAAGCCGCTCGTTTCTTCGGAACATTCACCGGCCCCCTCACCAATTTCAGTCTCGGCCAGGCACAGTGGGAATTGCAGTTGCAGAATGCTCGCGCGCCCTGGGGTGAAGCCCGCCAACTGGCCCTGAAGGGGACAACAACCAAGCCCGCCGGCGAAACCAATGAGCCGGGAGTACATTTTACCCTCGATGTGAGCGCCATGCAGACGCCTTGGGGCTCGGCCAAATCCTCCACCATGTCCGCTCGTCTGTTCCGACCGCCGGTCGGACGCGGCTCTTTGGAAGGCAGTTGGGAATTGGTCATCAGCGGCATCGATTCAAAATGGGGTGTCTCCGAAAGCGCGCGTCTTTCCGGACATCTGCGCCGATCCCCCGGCGACGCGCCGCCCGATTGGACGAACACAACGCGAGGCCTTTGGCGCAAGCTCGGTCCGGTTTCTCTGGATTGGGAAGGAAAAATAAGCAGAGTGACCTCTCCTTCGCTCCAGGTGGACGGGCTCGAATGGGCAGCCCAATGGCGCCCTCCGGAACTCGTCGTCCGCAAACTCAATGCCCAACTCTACGGCGGTTCGCTGGACCTCAACGCCGCGCTGAGCGTGGCCACCCGCGAACTTCGAAGTCAAGTCGCGTTCGACTTCGATGTTCATCCTCTTGCGCCTCTGCTGCCGGCCAACACTCAACGCTGGCTGCGGCAATTCGGTTGGGAACGGCCGCCCCGGGTCGCGACGGATGCTCGAATGATTCTGCCGGCTTGGACAAACCGCGAACCCAACCGCTTCAAGGAAGCTCTGAGAACGCTGGCTCTGACGGGTTCCTTCGACGCCGGCGAGGGTGCTTTCCGCGGCGTGGCGGTCACCGCCGCCCACTCCCAATTCACCTTGTCGAATTCGGTGTGGCGCCTGCCGGACTTGATCGTGACTCGTCCGGAAGGCCAAGCTCATCTGGATGGCCGTGAAGATATGACGACTCGCAGCTACGACTGGGGTTTCCGCGGCCAGATTGATCCGAAAGCTCTCGAACCGTTGCTCTCCCCGGCGCAAAAAAAGGGCCTAGACTATTTCGGGTTCACGCAGCCTCCCTTTGTGCAAGGACACATGCGGGGGAAGTGGCGGGAACCGGAGCGCGTCGGTGTTTCCGCGCTTGTGGCCGCCACCAACTTCACGTTCCGCGGCGAAGCCCTGGATGTTTTTCAAGGGGGCATTCAATTCACAAATGGGCTGGTCCGATTCCAAGACGCGAAGGTGCGGCGGGGCCAGGAACAAATCACCGCGGAGTGGGTCGGCTACGACCCTCGCGCCGGACTGGTTTGGGTCACCAATGGGGTTAGTTCCATGGAACCGGACCGCGTGACGCGAGTGATCAGTTCGCAGGTCCGCGCGACGCTTTCGCCCTACCGCTTCAAGGCGCCTCCGACCGTCGTGGTCAACGGCCAAATCCCGACCGTCGCTCGGGCGGTGTCCGATGCGTCGTTTCGCGTCACAGGCCAGTCCTTCAACTACTGGCGGTTCAACGTTCCCGCGATTACCGGCGACGTTCATTGGCGCGGCGATACGCTCTCGATCTCGAATCTTCAGGCGAGCTTCTATCAGGGCCGGCTCAAGTGGGACGGCTATTTTGATTGGAGCGGAACGAACGCAACGCGCTACCAATTCCGAGGCCAGGTGGCGCAGGCGAATCTTCAGTTGCTCTTGGCCGACTTAACCGCCATGAAATCTTCCTTGGAAGGAACGCTCGACGCCAGCTTGGTCATTACTTCTGCCGACACCAGCAGTTGGAACACCTGGCGCGGGTCCGGCAGCGCGCAGTTCCGAGACGGTTTTCTTTGGAACATCCCGATGTTTGGATTCTTCTCGCCGGTTTTGAACAAACTCATGCCGGGTCTCGCTCAGAGCCGGGTGAGCTCGGGATCGGCGAATTTTCTCATCGACAAAGGGGTGATCCGGACCGCCGATCTGGAGATGCGCGCGCCCGCCTTGCGCTTGCAGTACGTCGGCACGGTGGATTTCAAGGGAAACGTGGACGCGCGTGTGCAGGCGGAAATCTTGCGCGACGCCTGGGCGGTCGGCCGCGTGCTCAGTTTGGCGCTGTGGCCGTTGACCAAGGTGTTCGAATACAAAGTGAGCGGGACCCTGAATGAGCCCAGCAGCGAGCTGCTCTACTTCCCCAAATTCCTGATGTGGCCATTCCGCCCCTTTAAAACGATGAAGGATATTTTCTCCAGCGAGCCATCCGCTCCGGCGCCGCCACCCGCCAAGAATCCGCTAGCCCCGAACAAACCGCAGCCGCCGCAGGAATTCTGATCCCCTGATCCCACCTCCAAAATTTCGAGGCCCAAGGAGTCTGACTGGCTTCCGTCCCCTCACCCCGGCCCTCTCCCAAGGGGAGAGGGAGAAACGTTCGCCATGCGCGGAATTCTTCATCCATCCTGGATGAGCCGAACGCGTTGACAGTAATTCCCTCTCCCCCGGGGGAGAGGGGAAGGGTGAGGGGGAAGGCCCCTTTGGACCGCACGAGCCCGGCCAGCGAAATTCCACGGGATCAGGCGCTCTGGGGCGATTGCGGACTGGACGCTCAACCTTATCGACCGCCCCGCCGACGGAGCGGCATGTTGGCGAGCACGGCGCTGTGGACTTTCCCATTCGCGTCCATTTGGAAAACAAGGTGCTCGTCGGTGTAAAGCCCGGGCGGCATTTTGAACACGGCCTGATTCACCGGCGTGAGGCGATAGTCGAATTCGTTCTCGGTCATGGCACAGAGATGGCCGTGTTTGATGGAAATGATCAGCGGGATGAAACCGGGTCCGTAAGTTCCCAAGAATTTCTTCCATTCGGCAGGGATCTCCTGTGCTGGGTTCGGAGCCACGCGCCGAAATTGTTGTCCCATGGCGGTGAACCCGCTCACCTGGCCCTTCGAATCCCTTTCGAACAAGAACGGCGACCGATCCACGAGCCGTCCACTTCCTTCGAATTTCAGCGGTTCGGTCGGCGCGAGGGTCACGGATTGATTGGAAATCACCGCTTCCAAGAGGCCATCTCCAGGTTGAATCTCGGCCCAAAAGCTCTCGGATTCGAAATCACCGGAAAAAGCCGCCAGCTCCTCCGGACGTAATTTCAGGGCCGGCGGCGGCGCGGGCAGCGTTTCGCCCAGTTTCGCTTCGAGCATCAGCGAGAGCGCGGCGCTGCTCAGTTTGCGGACCGGGCCGGCCGCGATATCGTCATTGCAGAGCACCACGGCGCCGATTTTCTGTCCTGGAATCGCCGTCAGCGATGACGTGAATCCATACACAGCGCCCATGTGGCTGACGGTTTTGTGGCGCCGGAAATTGCCGACGCTGAAGCCGAGGCCAAAACCGTTGGTGTTTTGAGTCAATTGCGGCGTGAACATCTGGGCGAGGGTTTCCGGCCGGATGAGTGGCCCGCGGTCGGTGCGGCCTTCGGCAAAGAGAAACATCAGGAATCGCGCCAGGTCCTCGGCCGTGGTGTAAAGGTTGCCGGCGGGCAGGATGCCAAATTCGAATTGCGGCGCGCGCATTTCCCGGTAGCCGCCGTTGCCATCGGCCACGGACAAATAGCCGGTGGCCAGTTTCTGCTTGAGCTTCGGTTCAAGACGCCAGCCCGAATGATGCATGCCTATCGGGTCAAGCACATGTTTTTGTTGGTACTGTTCGAACGCGGTCTTGGAAACTTTTTCGACGATCCAGCCAACAATCGTCACGCCGCTATTGGAGTATTTGGTTTTGGTGTCCGGCGGATGAACCAGCACACACGAAGCCAAGCTGGCCACCGTCCTGGCCGTGCCAGGCTCGGAAGCATCGAAATAACTTCCCACGGGCGCTTCGCGGATCATGCCGGCCCGGTGGCACATCAACTGTCGCAGGGTGATTGGCTTGGCGTTTTCGAATGGAATCACAATTCGAAAATCCGCATCGTAATGTGTGATCGGCTGGTCGATGTCCAGCCGTTCCTGCTCCACAAGTTGCATCGCCGCCAACGCCGTGAAGAGCTTGGAAATCGAACCGGCGCGATAGACCGTGTCGGAGGCGGCAGGAATCCGACGCCCTTTGTCGGCGAAGCCAAATCCGCGCGTGTAAACGATCCGCTGGTTATCGACGAGTGCGACCGTGACGCCGCTCGAAATGCCGCTGGTCAATTCTTCTCGAACGATGGCCTCGAATCGTTGGACGGCCGCGCTGTAATCAACCTCGCCGGTTTTTTGAGCTTGAGCTCCGTTCACCGAAATCCGCGTAATGACCAGCGCCAGCGCGGCGAGCTGTCGCAGGGCGGTCCGACCGCAGCCGATCCTGGCTGCCGGGAAAGAACGCGGTTGTTGGCTCTGTGAATTACGGTCAGTACCACGCAAGTGTCGCATGAACCCAGCGTGCCGAAGATCTGCCTCCAAGGCAAGCCGCCGAGGTCGGGCGTGCAACCGAGAATATTCAGACCGGGTGAGCATCCGCGCTCTCAACCGGTTCCGTTTGGATTCTCCAGGAAACGCGGAGGCGCATCTTCCAAGTGACACTTTTGCGTGTATCTGATTATCAACAATCTCCGAAAAGTGGTTTTCATCTCGACGAAACAAGGAGCTTACCAAAAGTCATTGCCCCCTTCCACGTGCGGGACGCGCTTGAGTTGCTTGACACTGCCACCGAATCTCCAACGGCGTAACTCCCTCGCCTTCACGAAGTGGAGGAGAGGGCCGGGGAGAGGAGGAGCATTTCATCCAAGCATGTCTGGTCACGGTCACCACACGAGGTTACCCTCTCCCCGACCCTCTCCCACTCCTGCGTCGTGGGAGAGGGAGAAAACAACGGTGGCAGTGTGAAGATGCGCCCGAAGCGGGTCGGTTGAAAACTCTTCAGTTGCTCTCGCGCGCCTGGCTGATAACTTTTCGGTCAAAGAATTCATTTGGCGCCTTATGCTCGCTCACATGATAAATCACTGTCGCCGGCACGTCTGGCCCGTGATGTTGCTGGGATCGTTGGCCTCAACCTCGCTGGCGCAGGACCGCGTTTTTTCAGGCCCTCAACCGGGCGAGAAGATCACTCCGTTCAAGGTGGTCGAGGTGCGAGGTCCAACCGCCGGCAAGGAAAGGGACTTGGTCGCGGAGAACAACGGCGCTCCGACGGCGCTGGTTTTCGTTCACGGCATTGAGCGGTCGATGGCGCCCCTCATGACCGTGATTGATCAGTACGGCGCCGCACGCAAGGATTTGCTCAGGACCGCGTTCATTTTTCTGACCGCGGACCGGGTCGCGAGCGAAAAGCGCCTGCCCGCCGTGGGCCAGTCGCTCCGTCTGCAATCACTCATGGCGCTGTCTCCGGACGGGCTGGAGGGCCCTGGCAACTACGGACTGAACAAGAATTGTTTGATGACCATCGTCGTGGCCAAGGACAACAAGGTGGTTGCGAACTTCGCATTGGTTCAGCCGGGAATTGCAGACGCCCCCCAGGTCATCGGGGCGCTCGCCGACGCCTGCGGAGACAGCCATCCGCCCACGGTCGAAGAACTTCGCGCACGCCAGCAAGCGCTCGCTGGAACCGCTCCCGCGCGGATGGCCGCTCGCGAAGAACCAACCATGATGCGGCCGGGCGGCGGCGCCTCCGATCTGACAAGTCTTGATCTCGAATCGGAAAAGGGGCTGCGCGAAGCGGTCAAAGCACTCATCGCCGAGGTGCGAGCCCTGCGTCAAGAGCTGAACGCTCTCCGCGCGAACCCACGCGAACCCACACCGGAAAAGCGGGAGATTCCAGGCGCCGCGCCGACCGACGAAAAACTCTTGAGCATGCTTCGGTCGTTCATCCAAAAGACGAACGATGACGCGACGGTGGATGCAGTGCTGCGGAGGGTGGAATACTATGTCAAAGAGAATCCCGAACTGAGGAAACAAGCGATCGATGGCTGGAAGCGGGTCATCTATCTGAAGTACGGCACCGATTACGCCTTGAAGGCGGGACAAGAGATGGTCGAGCGATTGGAAAAATGACGCGCTGGAGGCCAATTCGCCGGTGCTGCGGCGTTTTCATCGTCCTTTCACTTTCTGCCGTCGAGCCACCGGCGTTTGCGGCCGGCGCCGCAAGAGAGATCGCCCGGCCAGGGGCTCGTTTGGATTTTCCCACCCGCATTTTGCCCATTCTCACGAAAGCCGGCTGCAATGCGGGCGCCTGTCATGGAGCCGCCGTTGGCCAAGGGGGATTCCGGCTCAGCCTGCTGGGTTACGACCCGGACCAGGATTACGAAATGATTACCCGGGAACTTGAAGGCCGGCGGATCGACCTCGACCAGCCGCCGGCCAGTCTGCTGCTGCGGAAGCCAACGCGGGAGCTTCGGCACAAAGGCGGGCGGAGGATTCTCAAAGATTCGGCGGATTACGACACTCTGCTCGGCTGGCTCGCGGCCGGCGCGCCCTATGGTCCGAGAGAACTTCGCGTGCACGCGATCCAAGTCGAACCCAGCGACCTGTTGGTGGAAGAACCGGGGCAATCGGTGCGGCTTCGGGTGACGGCAAGTCTTACGGACGGAACCCTGGAGGAGGTGACCGCACATACGCTTTTCAGCTCCAACGACGATGCGATCGCCGACGTTGATGAGTCCGGTCTCGCGACTGTCAAGCAGCCGGGCCTCACCTCGATCATGGTGCGTTACTCGGGCCAAGTGACGGCGGTGCGCATTGGCGCTCCGTTCGGGCCGGACACGCTGTCCGCGGCTGCATTCCAGCCTTTCAACTTCATCGACGAGCACGTCATCGCCGAACTCCGGCGGATTCGAATCCCGCCCTCCGCTCTTTGCGAGGAGAGCGAGTTCCTCCGGAGAGTGTATCTTGATGTCGCGGGCCGATTGCCTCACGCCGCGGAGGCTCGAGCGTTCCTCACGCGCCCTCCAAGCCCGCCCGTCGGTGCGTCAAGCGAGACGTTCCACAAACTTGGTAGGGACGGATTCCACCCCGTCCCTGACTTCGTCGGCCGCTCGCAGAGAGAAGTCAGGGACGCGGTGGAACGCGTTCCTGCCGGCTTACAAGTCGCGCGGCGCGTCGATTTTGAATTGAAGGCTCTCCAGGACCGGCGCCAGAGAGTGCTTGAACGCCTTCTGGCCAGCACGGAGTTCATCGACTTTTGGACGCTGAAACTGGCGGATTTGCTGCTGGTGAACTCCAAGCGCTTGGGCGACATCCCGGCCCGAGCCTATTATTCATGGTTGCGCGAGCAGATTTCGCGGAACACGCCGGTGGATCGTCTGGCGTTTGCGCTCCTCACCGCGCAGGGCGATTACACGACCAACGGTCCCGCCAATTTCCACCGGCTCACGCGGGATGCTCGGGACATGGGTGAGTTCGCCAGCCGCACGTTTCTGGGCATTCAGATCGCTTGTGCGCGGTGCCACACGCATCCGTTTGCGGGCTGGACCCAAGAGGATTATCACCGCTTTGCCGCCTACTTCGCCCGAACCGATGACGATGGCAAGAGAGTGTTGGTCAAGGATCACGGTGAAGTGCCGCATCCAAAGACCGGCCAGAATCTCACGCCGAAACCGCTGGGTGATTTCGCGATGGCCCAGGCGTCCGCAAGCGACCGACGATTCGCGCTCGCCCAATGGATCACCTCGCCGGAGAACCGTCAGTTCGCGCGGTCCTTCGTCAATCGGGTGTGGAAGCAGTTGATGGGCCGCGGCCTGGTCGAGCCGCCGGACGACATGAGAGTCACGAATCCCCCTTCGAATCCGCGTTTGCTCGACGCTCTGGCTGAGTATTTCATCGCCGAGGGGTGCGATTTGAGGGGCTTGATCCGGGTCATCGTGTCCTCGCGGACTTACCAGCTTTCCGCCCGGTCGAACGGGGCCAACCGCCGGGACGATCGGTTCTTCTCCCATGCTCTGCTCAAGCCTCTCAGCGGCCCTGTGTTGGCCGACGCGATCGCCCAAGCGTCCGAAGTTGCCGATCAATATTCCGGCTATCCCGCGGGGACCCGCGCGGTGGAGCTCGTCGATGCGCAGATCTCGTCTTACTCGCTGGACGTTTTCGGGCGCTGTCCTCGGGAAGTGAGCTGCGAAAACTCGTCGCGTTTTGGCGGCGGGCTGTCCCAAGCGCTCCATCTCATCAATAGCTCGAGCCTTGACGACAAACTCCGTCGAGGGATAGCGAATCGATTGCTCATTCAATGCGAAAATGCAAAAAAGATAGTCGAGGAGCTTTACCTCGCGGTCTTGAGCCGGTTCCCGAACGAACAGGAGCTGCGCTACGGCGAAGAGGTGCTGGCCGGCGCGGCGAACAAGCAGACAGCACTCGAGGACTTGCACTGGGCGCTGCTCAATTCCCGCGAGTTCGCGTTCAATCACTGAGCGAGTCTCTGCAACAGCCTCGTGGTGGATTTCCCCGGAACAACAGGCACGATGACAATCCTCCCGCCGCCGCTTTCGACCGCGGAGCGTTCCTCCGCGTTCAGCGTTTCAGGGGTATAATCGCCGCCTTTGACGTAGATATCGGGCTTGGCCAGCCGGAGGAAGGCTGTGGCTCGATCCTCCGGAAATATGCAAACCGCGTCCACCGACTCCAAGGCGGCCAGGACGCCCGCGCGGTCCCCTTCGGAATTGATGGGGCGTCCCGGACCTTTCAACGCGCGAACCGAGGCGTCGCCGTTGAGCCCGACCAAGAGCGCATCGCCCTGGCCCCGGGCGGCTTGGAGGTATGTGACGTGGCCGATGTGGATCAGGTCAAAGCAACCGTTCGTCACGACCAGTTTCTTGACGGAGTCACGCAAGCCGGCGCGCCAGGCCGCCAGCTCCTCAAGGCGAAGAATCTTTTTGTGGAAGTCCACAGGCAGAATCTTGGGCCTGGAGAACCGGCCCTGGCAACCGCAATCTGGGCAGGTTGCCAGAGTTCCGCGCATCTCCGAATGGTCGGCGGCCTCGTAGCGGCAGCTATCCTGGCAGCCGTAAAGGGCGCGCATCTTGCCGCCTGGACCGCAGCGCGAAAGACCAAAGCCGCCTCGGGTTTATGGCCAAGCTCCGCCGGGCAGGATGCCGGACTCCACGGCAGGCAGGACGCCCGCCGCTACGAATCGCACCGACAACTTCAGGATGAACTGGAAGGCGAACCAACCAAGACTTGTTTTTTCACGCTCTCGACCTACACTTCCAGCATGAACCGAGATGTAGTGCCTATTGCCATCCGTGGAATCCTGCCGGCGAACAGCGGCTGCGCCATTTTTGTTGGCAACGAGCAAAAGGTGTTTGTCATCCAAGTCGAACACAACATGGGCGCCATCATCGGCATGTTTCTGCGCGACACACCCAAGGAGCGGCCGCTGACGCACGATCTCATCACGAATGTTCTCAAAGGGTTTAACATCTCGGTCGAGCGAGTGGTCATTACCGAGTTGAGAAACTCCACTTATTACGCCCGCCTGATCCTGCAGCAACAAAACGAACTGGGCCGCAAGATCGTTGAGATCGACGCCCGTCCGAGCGATTGCCTCGCCATCGCTTCGGCCCAGAAAAGACCCATTTACGTCTCCGCCTCATTGTTCGAACAAGTCGAAGACATGTCCGAGATCCTCGAGCGGATCAACGAGAATGGAGGCGAAATGGCCTAAGTAAATGGCCTCGGACGACGCTACCCTCAAATCGCCCGTCGCCCTGGTTTGCGGCGACGACGATTTCTCAGTCAAACAACGAGCCCGTCAGATTTTCCAGCAATGGTGCGCAGAGTGGCCCGGGCTGGATCATGAGATCATCGACGCGAGTGTCACGCAGGGGGGCGAAGCGTTGGCGGCGCTCCGAAAACTTCGGGAAGCTCTGCAAACCCTCCCGTTCTTCGGCAGCGGTAAAGTGGTCTGGCTACAAAATTGCAGCTTCCTCGGCGACGAAAGGACGGCCAACTCCCAGGCCGTGACCGAAGCGCTCGGCGCGCTGGCTCGGGAATTGAAAAACTTCTCTTGGAATGGCGTCCGTCTTCTGATTTCCGCCGGCAAGGTGGACAAGCGAAAAACCTTCTACAAAACTCTGGAAAAACTCGGGCCCGTCGAAAACTTCGCCGCTTGGACGATGGAAGATCGCAACTGGTCCTCCGAGGCGGAGAACATGGTCCGGCTCCGGATGAGAGCCCTGAAAAAACAGGTCACTCACGAAGCGGTCGGCCGTTTGCTGGCATTGGTCGGACCCAATGCGCGCCAACTCCACAGCGAAGTCGAAAAGCTCGCCCTCTACGCCGGAGACCGCCCGGTCATCCAGGTGGAGGATGTGGAGGCTGTCGTTTCGCGCAACAAGCACAGCCGGGCCTTTGCGCTGGGAGACGCGCTGGGCGCCCGCGATTTACCCCGGCTGCTGCGGGCCTTGGACGACGAGCTTTGGGAGATGCAAACAGACCGGCAGCAATCGGAGATCGGTTTGCTCTACGGATTGATCAGCAAGGTCCGCGGGATGATCTTTCTGAGGGAAATGCTCGACGAAGGCTGGATCAAAGCGGAATCCGATTACCCGCGGTTCAAGGTGCAGTTGGAGCGCGTCCCGGCCGATGCGTTTCCCGAAGACAAACGATTCAATCCGCTGGCCATGAATCCCTACGTGCTTTTCAAGGCGCAGGAACACGCCCGAAATTACACCCAACAGGAACTGATTCGCGCCATGGAAATCCTGCTCCAGTGCAATCAGCGCCTGGTCTTCAGCGGCCTCGATGAAGCGATGGTATTGCAGCAGTCCGTTGTCCAAATTGTGAGCCGCTCGGCCGAATCGCCCCCCCACCCGCAGCCCCGATGAGATGGACTGTCGCGTAAGGCGCCCGGCCGCCCCACGCGAACGCCGCGAAGTTCCATGGAACGATGAATCAACCTCCTTCCAATCTGCTGGTCGCCGTCACGGATCGTGTCGCGTTCTTGAAGATCGTCGGACGAGCCAACGTCGCGTCGAGTGTCCCCTTCAAAACCCTGGCGGCCGACTTGCGCAGCAGCGGTTTCCACAACTTCGTCGTCGATCTAGGCGCCTGCAGCACGATGGACAGCACGTTCCTCGGCGTGCTGGTGGGTGTCGTGCTGAATTCGGTGGAGCCTCCGGCAGCCACCGGCGCGTTCTGCCTGCAACTCCTCAATCCGAACCAGCGCGTGGCCGATTTATTGGACAACCTCGGAGTCGTGCATCTCTTCACCATCACCAGCGGCGGCAATCCCGCCGAAGCGACGCTCGAACCTTCCCCAGCCTCGGAAGTCGCGGCGAGCCGGGAGGAGATTTCGAAAACATGCCTGGAAGCTCATCAGCTCTTGATGGCGGTCAATCCTGAGAATATTCCCAAATTCAAGGACGTCGCGCAGTTCCTGGCCGAAGATCTGAAGAAACTCAAAGAGGGGGCCTCTTGAGGGCGGTCCGGACAATTTCGCGCGAAGCCGGTTAGTTGCCTGCAATCCTCAGCTCAGGAGTCTCGCCCCGCCTTGAGGTTCATGGAGAGCCTCCAAGCTCAAAGGGCGTGCCTTGGAACCGTGAACCCACCCCCGTACCCCTCCGAAGGAGGGGAGCTACGCACCGTGCAGCCGAAGCAACTTCCCCTCCTGGGAGCGGCGCAGGGGTGGGTTGGTTCATGGAGAGAGCGGCTGACTGCTGATTGATTGCGCCTGACGGCTTACGGCGTCTTTCCAATGCACCAGAGCGCCCGATGCGTGCGGATGAAGAGCTGGCCGTTGGAAGGGGCGATCGATGAATTGCTCGGCTCGCCAAGCGAGTTCACGGTGAGCCGTTCGAATTGGGGACTGGCTTTGAACACGAAGCAATCGCCGCCTTGCGTGATCGTGTAGCACCGGCCCTCCGCCAGGAGGACGGAAGACCAGTTCACGCCGGATTTGCCTTGGCCAGTCAAGCGTTCTTCCCAAACGAGTTTGCCTGTTTTCAACTCAAAGCATTCGGCGACGCCGGGGTCGTTATGAATGAAAATGTGGCCGTCGTGAATGACGCCCGATCCGATGCGCTGTTTGGTGCGCGGAAGATGCCAGAGCCGGCGCGATTCGGTGATGTCGCCGCTGCCGCCGGGGCGCACGGCGATAGTCATGCCATTGAATCCACCCATGGACACCACGATGCCCTCCGCATAGATCGGCGAGGTATAGACCAACGGGTTGAGCCCGGAACAAGTCCAGAGTTCGCGGCCCGACTGCGGATCGTAAGCAGCCAGGCGCCGCGGCCAGCTCATCAGCAACTGATCCCTGCCTTCGACCTTCATCAGGACAGGCGTGGTCCAGGAGCCGATGTAAGTGTTGCTCTGTTCCGGTTTCTCGCCTTCCTTGGGATGCCGATAACCGGTTGGCTCAGGGTTCTGCCAAACGGTCCGGCCGGTATGTTTGTTCACGGCGATGAGGATCGTGCGCTCGCCTGGGCCAAAATTCAGAAAGCAAAGATTGCCGTCGATCACCGGCGAGACGCCGCCGCCCCAGATGTGAATCTGTTCGCCCAAATCGTCTCGGCGCCAAAGTTCCTTGCCGCTGAAGTCGTAGCAATACAGACCGTCGGAGGCGAAAGAAACGATGACGCGCTCGCCGTCCGTCACAGGGGAAGGCGAGCAATAGGGATTTGTGCCGTGCGTGGGTTCTTTCCGGCGCGTGGTGATGCCCTCCTGCCAGAGAAGTTTGCCTTCGGCGCGATGGAAGCACATGAGCGTGCGGCGCTCTCCAACCGCTTGCGTGACGAAAACGCGGTCATCCCAAACGATCGGCGTGGAATTGCCGGGCTCGGGCAGCGCGACGCGCCACTTTACATTCTCGGTCGGGCTCCATTTCAGAGCCAGGTTCTTCTCTTCGCTGATCCCGGTGCCCAACGGGCCACGCCAGGCCGGCCAGTTATCGGCTCGCAGGCTAATCACACTGGCAGTCAACGCAGCCGTGACGCATGAACGAAGGAAGCAAGGAAAGAAGTCCATTTGAATTCGGGCGCTCATGCGGCGAGTGTAGCAAAGTTCCGCCACAATGCGATGGCGAATGCAAATTCGCATTCCCAGCTTGGCGGTTTGGCGCTCGAATGCCCGCCTCCGCGTGGACGAAGTTCTTCTAAAAGGGGAGATGAAGGTGTCCGCGCTACAACCTGTCCCTTTCCCACCGGGAGAGGGCCGAGGTGAGGGAGATGAGACTAAACTTCATTGCAGGCCGCGCAAATTCAGGGTCAGGGAAGGTGTGGAATCCGTCTCTGCCACGATTAGCGGTCGCCGAGCGCTTTTCCCCATTTTTCCAACTGCCCGGTCACTTCTTTTGGTGCAGGGGAGCCAGCAAGTTTTCGCCTCGCCAGCGCGCGCTGCACGTCAAACACCGCCAAAACCTCTGCGCCCAGTTCTGAATCCGCGGATCGTAATTCATCGGCGGAGAGCTGATTCAAGGGCTTGGCCAGCCGTTCGGCCAGCGCGACAAGTTTCCCCACCACGTGGTGCGCCTGGCGAAAAGGCCGGCCTTTCTGGACCAGGTCGTCCACTAAATCCGTCGCGAGCAACGCCGGATCGGCCGCCGCTCTCGAGCAGGCTTTGGCGTTGATCGTCATGTTTGGAAGCATGGCGGCCATCAGGCGAACCGTGGAACGCACCGTGTCCGCTGTGTCGAACAGCCGCTCTTTGTCTTCCTGCAAGTCCCGGTTGTACGTCATCGGCAGTCCCTTCAGAAGCGTCAGCAAGGCCATCAAATTTCCGAAGACGCGGCCGGTCTTGCCGCGCGCGAGTTCGGCGACATCGGGATTCTTCTTTTGCGGCATGAGGGACGAACCCGTGGTGTAGGCATCGGAAATCTTGATGAACCCAAATTCAGCCGTGGACCACAGGATCAAATCTTCCGCCAGCCGCGAGAGATGCATCGCGATGAGCGCCGCCACCGCGCAAAATTCCACGGCGAAATCCCGATCGCTCACGGCGTCCATCGAGTTCTGCGTCAGCCTGGGCCGGCCTTTTGCATCGACGAAGCCCAGCAGTTTGGCGACGAGCGCCCGATCCAAGGGCAAGGTGGAGCCGGCGATTGCGCCGCTACCCAAGGGGCAAACGTTCACGCGCTGGAAGCATTCGGAAAGCCGTTGGTAGTCGCGCTCGAACATCTCCACGTAGGCCAGCAAATGGTGCGCGAGATAAACCGGTTGAGCCCGCTGCAAGTGAGTGTAGCCGGGCATAATCACCTTGGAGTTTTTCTGGCCCAAATCGACGAGCGCTTTCTGCAAGGCTCGGAGTTCTTTGGCCAACCCGGCTAATTCATCCCGGAGCCAAAGGCGCATGTCGAGAGCGACTTGATCATTCCTTGAGCGGCCCGTGTGCAACTTCGCTCCAGCCGGAACCCGCCGCGTCAGGGCGGCTTCGATATTCATATGGACGTCTTCCAGTTCGGTGCGCCAGCGGAACTTGCCTGCCGCAATCTCTTTGCCGATGGCTTCGAGGCCTTTCACGATGGCGTTGCGCTCGCTTTTGGTCAGCAGGCCGACTTTCTGGAGCATGGTCGCGTGGGCCATCGATCCCAGAATGTCATAGCGCCAAAGCCGCCAATCGAAGGAAACCGACTCGGTAAATCTGGCGACATCATCGCCTGGGCCGGCGCTAAACCGTCCACTTCGAGATACTGGGGTGCCTGTCTTCATTTCATCCGGAGGCTGTCGGATGTCCGGGGACGTGTAAAGAGATTCCCGCTGGCGGCGCCTCAGCAAGTGGCCGGCGGCGACGGGCTTCCTCGCCTGCGTTAGCCGTATCCATACGGTTGCTCTGGGGAGCGCACGCGCCTCGCGTGCCGTGGTCGGCGCCCTCGCCGACCCCACTCGTGTGTCGGAACAAGTAAGCATTCCGTGACTCACCTATGCACCTTTTGCGACCGGCGAGCCGCCGGGTATGTGTTAGCGTAGCGCAGATTTTCAATCTGCTGTTTCGCGGAATTGCGTTCCGCGGACGGCGGACAAGCCACAACGTCCCGGAATTTGCCGAACCGCCGCAGATTGAAAATCTGCGCTACGCTACGCGCCTCCGGCCTGGCCGCTTGGGCCGATTTCGAAGCGAAGCGGAAGGCAGGCAAGATGCCTGCCTTACTTTTGAAGCACGTTCTGCCGCGTCCCTGCCGGCTGTAACCAGATGAAGCTCGGTGGCGTCTGTGGCAACCACAGCAAGCAATCCTAACTGCGACAATATATCAAAGACGATTATGTTCAAAGCCGTTCTCAGAGCTCTCACTTCGGTTTTACTTCTCGCCTGCCTCAGCAGCGCTTCGGCCCAAGCCCAGTCACCTGTCCCCGTCCGTGGCGGACTCAAATTCGAAGCCTACACGGAAATCGGCGGCAACGCCGTGCAGTCTCTCCTGGATGATCCCAAATATCCCGACAGCCCAGACGTCGTCGGCTATGTGAGCCAGTTCACCAGCCGGTTGGTCTTTCCGGACAGTTCGGTCGAGAATTACGGGGGACGGATGTCTGGATGGTTGGTGCCTGCTGAAACCGGGCAGTATGAGTTCTTCATTCGCAGCGATGACGGAGGACAACTTTACCACAGCCCGGATGACGACCCGGCCAAGGCGGAATTGATCGCCGAAGAAACGGGCTGCTGCGGCCCGTTTGAAGAGCCCGGAGCCCCCGAGACGTCCACGCCGATTTCTCTCGTCGCTGGAAAACGCTATTTCATTCAAGCGCTTTGGAAAGAAGGCGGCGGCGGAGATTACTGCGACGTGGCGTGGCGCAAAGTGGGCGATGCCACACCGGCACGAACGCTGCCCTATATCCCGGGCAGCGTTCTCGAAGCGTCGGGAACGCCCGGCGTCTTCACGCCGCCGACGGTCGCCATTTCCAGCCCGGCCAGCGGCGCTTCCTTCGATCCTGGAACAGCCGTAAAGATCACGGCCACAGCGACTCCAGCTTCCGGAAAAACCATTACGAAGGTGGAGTTCTTTGAGGCGGGCAAAAAGCTCGGCGAAGCCACCACCAGCCCCTTTGCGCTCACGCTCTCCAACTTGTCGGAAGACGTGCACGCGATCAGCGCCAGAGCCACCGACAGCGCGCGTATCTTCGCGGAAACCGCCCCCGTCAGCTTCGCTATCGGCGGACAGCGCGAAAAGGTCACGCTCGTGGCCATCGACGACAAAACGACTTGGCGCTACGACCGGTCCGGCCAAGATCTCGGCACAACCTGGAGGGAGAAGAACTTCGACGATAGCAAATGGCCGCAAGGCAAGGCACTCATCGCGGATGAAGGCACCACGACGGTTGAGCCAATCCGATCTGCGATCAGCCGGTTCAACGACGCGGGTGAATACGTCCGAACATTTTACTTCCGTACTCGCTTCAATTTCTCGTCAGCGGTCAACCCAGGCATCAAGCTACAATTGCGGCACGTGGTTGATGACGGTGCGGTGTTTTATCTGAACGGGACCGAAATCCATCGTTTTGGAATTGCGACCGGAGTGGATGTTGATTTCCTGACGGACGCCGGCGGCCACGAAAACGCCTACGAAGGTCCCTTCGACATCCCGGCGAACTTGCTGGTGCAGGGCGAGAACCTCTTGACGGCCGAAGTTCACCAGTCCGGCGGCAGCAGCTCAGACATGGTTTTCGGCGCCGAGTTGGTCGCCACCGTGCCGGTTGTGCTCACGACCGTGCCGCTCGTCGCTATCGACGACAAATCGGTGTGGCGCTACGACCGATCGGGTCAGGACCTTGGCACAGCTTGGAGGGAGAAGAACTTCGATGATACCAAATGGCCGCAAGGCAAGGCGCTGATCGCCGATGAAGGAACGACGACGGTCGAGCCGATCCGAACCGCCATTAGCCGTTTCAATGACGCCGGAGAGTACGTTCGGACATTCTACTTCCGTACGCATTTCAACTTTCCGGCATCCACGACCGCGGGGGCGAAATTGAAGCTCCGGCACGTCGTGGATGATGGTGTCGTCATCTACTTGAACGGAGTTGAGATCCACCGTTTCGGCATTGCCAGCGGCGTGGACGTCGATTTTCTGACCGACGCCGGCGGCCACGAGAACGCCTATGAAGGTCCTTATGAGATCCCGCTGACCAATCTCGTCCCGGGCGACAACGTATTGGCGGCTGAGGTCCATCAATCCGGCGGCAGCAGCTCGGATATGGTCTTTGGCGCTGAACTCATCGCCACCATTCCGGGCGGCCAGACTCCGGCACCGACCGCACCGAAGATTACTTCCGTGAGCCGGACCGCAGGAAGTCTGAGCATCGAATGGTCAGGCACAGCGACGCTGCAATCGGCAGACGCGGTGACGGGTCCATGGACGGATGTTGCGAACGCCAAGAGTCCGTTCAGCGCGAACATTTCCGGCGGCGCCAAGTTTTATCGGCTGAAACAGTAGGGCAGGCATCTTGCCTGCCTACGGGCTTGTGACGGAATCTCGCGAAGGGGCAGGCTGGAAGCCTGTTCTACGTTGACGAGCCGCATTTTGCTTGCTGCGCTATTTCGAGGCTGCCAGCAATTCCAGGAGCTTCGCCACGATTTTCCGAGAGGCCTCCTTTTCGACCCGGTTGGTGCCGAGCCAGGTTTCATATCCGCCGAGTTCGTGCTGTTCGGGTGTCGGCAAATAACCGTAGCCGCCGTTGGCCAATTCGATGGTGAACGCCGGCTTCAGCGGACTCTTGGCTTTGATTTCCAGACCCGTCTCCGCAAACGTCTCGAAGGGAATCGCCGCGATGCCAAGGTCGCCGATGCGAAAGGCCTGTAGCAGGACGTTGATTTGTTCCGGCCAGCCGAGCATTTGCACCGTCCGCTCCGCGTAAGCTTTCTCATGCCGATGCGCCGGTGAAACCGTGTCCGGCCGGGCGAGAATCTGCTGGGCGCGCTCGACCAATTCCGGCGTCGGCCGCCGCACCTTGAGCGGCAACTCCGCTTGCGCGGCCTTCAACTCCACCCAGTCGAGGTGCCGCACGGCCTGATAGACGCGGAACACCTCCTGCGCAACGTCGTTCGCGACGAGGCGCATTTTCTCGTAAGGCGCTCGGGTTTCTCTAGGGCCAAGGAAATTGATGTTGTTCACATCACCGCACGTGCCGTTGGACATGATCCCGACAAACGGCGGGTCTTGCCGATCCGCACCCAGCAACTGCTGAATGCGATCGCAAAACACCGCAAAGTAATCCGCCGAAATGTGCCCTGCGCCCACACCCCCGACGTAGTGCAACGAATAGTTGGCCAAGAGTGCGAGTGGGCGTCCGTCGAGCGTTTGCAGCGAGAGGAAGGAAACTTCAGGATCGGTCGGCCCGGCGGGTTTGAGAAGATTCGGATTTCCCACGCCGGGGTTCATCACCACTTGGTCCTGCCCGCCGAAAGGATTGGGCATCGGCGTGCCGGGCTTCATGTGCCAGCGGCGATTGAACAGGTGCTGCGGCAAGCGCCCCGCGCCCCAGCCGATGCGCGCCGGCGCCAAGTTATGGATGGCGCGTTGAACGCCATCGGCAATGCGCCGCGCCAGGAACACCTGGTAATCGTCCAGAGGCTTCCCGTAATTGAATCCGCTTTCGCCTCGCGCGCTCGGTCCGGAGTGCGTGTGCGTGGCGGACACCAGCATCTGCTCCGTCGGCAGGCCGGTCGTGGCGTGGATCAGGCGTTTGGCTTCGTCGAACACTTCGCGGCTGATTGAAACGTTATCGCATACCGCGAAGGCCAGCCGGGTCGTGCCATCATCGAGCACGAGACAGCGCGCGTGCAACTCGTCGTGAATCTGCGTCGCCGCCGGGGTGGTCCAGCCGCCCACGATGCCCGAGCCGAGAAACGGCGTGATGTTGCTCGTGGCCGCGCCCGCTTTGAAGACGCGCGGCGGCTGGGCTCCTGATGCGAGTGTGGCCGCGAGCGAAAACGCGAAGGAAAGAACAATGCACCAAACGAGTCGAAGGAGTGATGAAGGTTTCATATGCGGCGAAGGAATCGTCGAAATGCCGAAACCCTGTCGGCGGGAAAGGTTCTCGATCCTGGTGCGGTCGCGGCCTGCCGATGCATCCGCAGGATGTCCTCGATCGACACTTTGCATTTTTCGCGTGCGCTCACGTATGCCGCCTCGACCAGCGCCATGGTCTTCAGGTTGTCGCGTCCGCTGATGGCCGGCTCTTGGCCTGTTTCCAGAGCGATGAGCAGTTGAGCCATGGTGCCAATGAAAGCGTCTGGAAACCAGCTTTCGGTCCAGGTCGGTTGATGAAATTCTTTGTCCCCTTTGGCGGCGTATCGGAGGGTCGAGGGAGAAGTGTAAGGATATTTGCACCAGCCGACGTCCCCGATGGCCAGGCCGAGTGTGCCTTCGATGCGCCACTGGATGCGGATGTCGGCCGGGCATCCTTCTTTTGCGGGGCCGGTCCATGTGTCGTCGATGCCGACGCAGCGGAGCCCGTTGGAGTATTCGAGGATATAGGAGCAAATGCCGTCGGTGTGGGGAAACTTGGTGCGCGGATCGGTGCGGACGCTGCAATAAATCCCTTCAGGGTCGCCAAACCAAAAACGAAAAGCGTCGAGGTGATGGATGGACATGATGCGGAGGGTCAGCCAACCGAGGTCTTTGTGCCAATCCATCCAATGCGGGATGCCGCGCATGTCGATGGTCGCGAACACGGGTTGGCCGAGGACACCGTTCTCGAGCAAGGTTTTGCCCGCGCGGACCGACTGGTCATAACGCATGTTCTGATTCACGGCCAAGACGATGCCGGCCTTCTCGCAAGCCCCCACCGCTTGGAGAGCTTCACTGTAATTCATGCCCAGCGGCTTTTGAGCCAGGATGCCTTTGATGGTTCGCCGCTCGCACGCGGCTTTGATGAGCGCGAGCTGGTGCGTCGGCGGCACGGCGATGTCGAGCACTTCGATGTTGGGATCGTCCAGCAACTGTTCGGGCGAATCGAACACCTTGGAGATGCCGTGACGCTGCGCGACCTGTTCGGCGCGATCGCGGGTGCGCGAGGCGATTGCGACCGGGTTAAAGCCCGCCTTGCGATAGGCAACGAGGTGACAATCGTTCACGATGAACCCGCTTCCGATAATCCCGATGCGGTAGTCCTTCCGCTGGGGAGGAGGTGAATGGATTTTCAAGTCCATGTTCGAACGGTTTTGAGTTGTGCCAGCACCCAGTCCTGCACCGCGTAGAGGAGTTGCCAATCTCTAACCATGGTGTGCCTTTTGCCGGCGGTACCACTGGTAAAGAAATTCCATGCCTTCGCGGCGAGTGCGCGAGCGGACACGCGGCGCCACTTCTGGCCACTCCAGGATGAAACGTTCGCGAGGCAGAAGACGACGGATGTCCGTGTAGGGCCCGTATTCGATCAAACGCAGCAAGGCCCACCGAACGTCGTGAGGCGGCTCCGCCACACGCCCACCAAGGATCGCCTCAAAAGTCGCATTATCCATTTCGGTATCCCAGAGCCATGGAAAATGCGCATCCATTCATCTGCCCTCATAGCACGGCTAGGGACAAAGATAAATACTTTTGGAGGATACCATCCATGTTGTTCTTGCGGCCATTTTAGAAACGCTTCAAGTGCGGGCTCGTCATCGTAGGGCAGGCTTCCAGCCTGCCTCTTTTTAACGCCCTGGCTGAATTCTGAGCACACTTGGAGGCAGGCAAGATGCCCGCCCTGCTCAGGAAACACGTTCCGAGAATTTTCACCGTGGCCGAGCTACTTCATCGGTTTCCTTCTTCGGTTTACCGGCGGCCGGTTGCTTGTTGGGCGCGACCGGGCCTGCGAGCGGCGGCTTTTCGAAGTGGGAACCGTCGCCGGTGACGCGCGGATCGCTTGTGCGCCTTAGTTCGGCCATCAACTGGCGCTCTAACTCCTGGCGAATCTCGGCGTATTTCGGATCGGCCGCGCCGTTGTTCACTTCATCCGGATCGTCCGCTAAGATGTAAAGCTCCTCGCGCGGGCGTTTGCCAAATGCGAGTTGATAATGCCGCTTCCATTGCGCGTCGTCGCGGTGGGTGACCAACCAGGCTTTTGTGGGACTGGAATCCATGTCCATGAAGGTGACCATCGTGTTCTCGGTGAGCGCTTCGACGGTCGGAGCGGTCGCCGAGGTAAGGTTGTAGGGATCACCCATCGGCCAGCGGTCAGGTTTGAAGTTCACGATATAGAGATAATCCCTGGTGCGGAGCGCGCGTTGTGGATAAGGCACGAAACCCTCTCGCGCGGCCGCCACATGCCTCTCGCGGCCTGAAATTACGAACGTGCGTTGCGAGTCCACCAGACCGGATTTTTCGGACTTCAACAGGTTCATCAAGCTGCGGCCGGTCATGACGTCCGGCGGTGTTACGCCGCCGGCCTCCAAAAACGTCGGCGCGAGGTCCATCAAGTTGACGAAGTCGTCCACGACGCGGCCGGCCTTGACGCCGGGACCGCGCACGGCCAGAGCAACGCGCACCCCGAAGTCATACAAGTTGCACTTGCCATAAGGAAAGCCGGGCGCGCCATGATCGCCGCTGACGACGACCAGCGTGCGGTCGAGTTCGCCAATTTCCGCCAATTTCTTCAGGAGCAGACCGAGGGCGGCATCGAGGGCTTGGGCTTCGCCAAAATAATCCGCGAGATCCTCGCGCACTTCGGGCACGTCCGGCAGGAACTTCGGCAACTTACCCCGCAAGCGGTCGGGATCGATGCCCCAGAGCGCTTTGCCGGAACCTTTAACCCATTTGCGATGCACGTGCGTCGGGCCAAACCAGTAGCAGAATGGCTGGCCCGGCTTTCGGTCGGCGAGGAAGGCATTAAAGTTGGCCATCACTTCCTCATACAAAACCTGTTTGGCTTCCTCGACACTCCGGCCTTGCCGCGCCATCGCGGTCACGTTTTGGGAAAACTGATTGAACCGGCGGCCGGCCTTCTCATAGGCAAACCGGTTCGTGCCATACGGCGCGTCGGCAGGCGTGCCTGGGCTCCAAACTTTGTAGGACTTGCCGATGTGATAGCCCGCGCCGCGCAGCAGCAGCGGAAAGGACGGAATGCTCGGATCCCAAACGGCGCCTTGCAGAATGGCGCCGCGCCCGGTGCGCCAGAAATACTGGCCGGACAGCAACGCGCTGCGGCAAGGCGTGCACGACGGCGCATTGATGAAGGCGTGTCTGAACACAACGCCCTCGCGCGCGACACGGTCGAAGTTCGGCGTCTTAATGGCGTCATTGAGAGTGCCCGGGCCGTCCACCTTCGCGTAGATGCTGGCGTATCGGCCCCAATCGTCGGCAAATACGAAGAGGATGTTGGGAGCCGGCGTGGCGCCTTTGGCTGGACAACTCCAAAGACCAAGCATTAGGGCCCCGCCAAGCGTGAACGTCCAACGGAGTCTCGCGAGACTCCGGCGATTGACACGCTTTTCTACTGAACCGTGACCTCGTAGCCGCCGAGGTGACGAGGCGGACATAGTGGTCGAAATAGAAATCCGCTTCCTGACGCCGGCGCCGACGCTTCCTGATTCCCATGCGCGTGGGAACCGCTCGGAAGCTTCCCACCAACACGCGGCTCGGAGCGCGGGCGGCTCGCCCGCATTTTCGGATAAGGTTGAGAATCTCGCGGGCGAGCCG